>PBKC01000044.1 GCA_002721365.1 Rhodospirillaceae bacterium
GGCGGGCCAGGCCTACGTAGTGTTCGGCGGGTCCGACGGCTTCGGGTCGAGCTTCGACCTTTCCAGCCTCGACGGATCGAACGGGTTCACGATCGAGGGGAGCTTCGCCTACGGGTTCCTCGGGCATTCGGTCAGCGGCGCGGGCGATGTCAACGGCGATGGCATCGACGACCTGCTCGTCAGCGCGCCGGGGGCGGAGAGCTTCGCCGGTCATGCCTATGTGGTATTCGGTTCGACGGACGGCTTCGCGTCCAGTCTGGTCGCCGAGGACCTTGAGGTCGGCCAAGGCGCGATTTTCCTCGGCGGCGGCGATTTTACGGGCTCGGCCGTGTCGGCGGCGGGCGACGTCGACGGTGACGGGTTCGCGGACTTCCTGGTCGGGGCCTCGGATGCCGACGTCGACGGGACGAACGCGGGCGGCCAGGCGTTCCTGCTGTTCGGATCGGCGTTGAGCGCGGGTGGGCAGACGCTGGGGAATTCGGGCGCGAACAGCCTGAACGGCACGGCGGTGGACGACACGCTGATCGGCGCGCAGGGGAACGATACCCTCAACGGCGGCGCCGGTAACGACGTGCTGCTGGGCGGCGCCGGCGACGACGTCATCGTTTTCGATGCGGCCGATGTGCAGCGCGTCGATGGCGGGTCGGGCAACGACACGCTGGCGATCACCGGTACCGGCGTCACGTTCGACCTCACCGGCATCAATGGTGCGGGCGCCAATTACGGGCGCTTCATCAACATCGAGGGCGTCGATCTCGGCGCGGGCGGCAACACCTTCAGCTTCGAGGCACAGGACATCCTGCGCCTTACCGGGAACGCCGATTTCGGCGTGACCCGGGAAAGCAATCTGCTGGTGATCGATGGTGATGCTTCCGACTCGATCGTCAGCGCCGACTCCTGGCAGGAGCAGGAGGTCGTCACCGTCGGCGGCACGGTCTACACCGTCTATGCCTCCAGCGTCTCCGAAGCCGCCATCGCGGTCGATCAGGACATCAACATCGACGGCCTCAACGTCGGTTTGACGTTCGATCTTGCGGATCTCGACGGATCGAACGGCTTCGTGCTCGCCGGCGGTGCCTCCCAGAACTACACCGGTGCTTCGGTCGCCGGTGTCGCCGACGTCAACGGCGACGGCTTCGCCGACATGATCATCGGCGCACCCGGAGCGGACGACACTTATGCCGGCGCGGGCAAGACGTACGTGGTCTTCGGTGCGGCAAGCGGTTTCGCGTCGAGCCTCGATCTGGACGCGCTCGACGGCTCGGACGGGTTCGTCGTCCTGGGCGCGGACGGCGGCGAGGAAAGCGGGTTCTCCGTTTCGGGTGTCGGCGATCTCAATGCCGATGGCATCGACGATCTGATCATCGGCGGTCCCCTCGCGGCCGAAAGCTACGTGGTCTTCGGCACGACGAGCGGCTTTGCGGCGAGCCTCAATCTGTCCAGCCTGGACGGGTCGAACGGCTTCACGATCTTCGGCTTCGATATCAATGACTCGGCCGGCTACTCGGTGTCCGGCGGTGGAGACATCAACGGTGACGGGATCGCCGACTTCGTCGTTGGCGCGCCGGACGAGCGGGGCGCCGACTACGCCGGCCACGCCTATGTCGTCTTCGGCACGGGAAGCGGATTCCCCGCGTCGCTCAGCCTGTCGGCGCTCAGTGGCTCCAATGGGTTCGCGTTGCACGGTTCGAGCGCGTTCGATTATGCGGGGACTTCGGTCAACCTGGTCGGCGACGTCAACGGCGACGGCATCGACGACCTCGCCGTTGGGGCGCCGGGCGCTGATGCCGGCGGCCTCGACAGGGGTGAGGTCTATGTGGTGTTCGGCACCACGGCCGGGTTCGCGGCCAATCTCGATTTTTCCTCCCTGAGCGGCCCGGACGGCTTCACGATCCAGGGAAGCATCTCCAGTGGCCGAGCCGGGACCTCGGTCAATGCCGCCGGCGACGTCAACGGCGACGGGTTCGCCGATCTGATCATCGGTGCACCGCTCGCCGCCGTGCCCGGCGCGGGCACGGCCGGCCAGTCCTATGTCGTCTTCGGTGCGGCCTCGGGGCTCGGCTCCAACCTTTCGCTTTCGGCCCTCGACGGCTCGAATGGATTCGCGATCGACGGGACCGACGGCTCCCGCACCGGGCAGTCGGTGTCGGCGGTCGGGGACGTCAACGGCGACGGTATCGACGACCTGCTGGTGGGGTCGCCGAGCGCGCCGGCCTATGGCGAGCCGGGGAGCGCTCATGTGATCTTCGGTACCACGAGCGGGTTCGGATCGTCCGTCGATCTGGGTCAGCTCGGGGCGACGGAGGGCGTGACGCTCGCAGGGATCGATCCCGGCGACGTGGCCGGCAAGGCGGTCGCCGCGGCGGGCGACGTGGACGGCGACGGCTTGGCCGACATCCTGGTGGGCGCGCAGCTGGCGGACGTCGGCGCGGCCTTCAACGCCGGCGAGGCTTATCTCATCTTCGGGACCGCCCTCGCCAATCCGGACGCGACCGTGGGCGACGCGGGCGCCAATGACCTTGCCGGCACGGCCGCGGCCGACACCCTGATCGGCGCGCAAGGGAACGACACCCTCGACGGCGGCGCGGGCAGCGACGTGCTGCTGGGCGGCGCGGGCGACGACGAGATCGTCTTCGACTCAGCGGATGTCCGGCGCGTCGACGGCGGCACCGGCCTGGACACGCTGCTGTTCGAGACCGGCGGCAACACCCTCGACCTCGGGGCGGCGCCGGCGCTCTATCGCAGCATTGAGAGCATTGATCTGGGCGGCCTCGGCAATACGCTCGATCTTTCCGCCCTCGACGTCACCCGGATCACCGGCAATGCCGATTTCGGCCTGGGTTTCGAGGGCAACACCCTTCTCGTCGACGGCGGCGTGTCGGACACGGTGACCAGCGGCGACGACTGGGCGCCGGTGGGCGTGGTGACGCTGGGCGGCCAGACCTATACCGAATACGCGGTCGCCGGCAGCGATGGCCGGCTCCTGGTCAACAATGCGATCACCGTCCACGACCTCGGCCTCGACGGCTCGCCGGCGGCGCTCGACGCCGGCGCGCTCGACGGCACCAACGGCTTCACTTTTCTCGGCACGAATATCGACGACCGCATGGGCTACGGCCCGACCGGTATCGGCGATGTCAACGGCGACGGGCTCGACGATTTCATCGTCATCGCGGCGCGAGCCGGCTCTGGCGCCGGCGAAGGCTATGTCGTCTTCGGGACGACCAGTGGCTTCGCGGCGACGCTCGCGGCGACGGCGCTCGACGGCACCAACGGCTTCACCATCGTCGGCTCCAGCTTTTCGCCGCGTCATGCAGCCGCCGTGGGCGACTTCAATGGTGACGGTATCGCCGATTTCGCAGTCGGCGCGCCGGGCGACGCCGAAGTCGCGGTCGTCTTCGGCGGCGGCGCGTTCGGGACATCGCTTGATATCGACAGCCTCTCGAGCGACGAGGGCTTCATCATCGCCGGCTCGGCGATCGACGGGTTCGGCGGTTCGGTCCGGGGTGCGGGCGACATCAACGGCGATGGCTTCGCTGACCTGATCCTGGGCGCGAACAACGCCGATCCGGACGGTGTTACCGATGCCGGCGAAGCGTATGTGGTGTTCGGCAGTGCCGATGGGTTCGGCACCGGTCTGTCGATCACCGCGCTCGACGGGTCGAACGGCTTCACCATGACCGGCTCCATTGCTACCGGCAAGCTCGGCTATTCGGTGAATGCGGCCGGCGACGTCAACGGGGACGGCATCGCCGACATCGTCGTGGGCGAGTACCGCGCCGATGGTACGGCGTATGCGGGGCGCGCCCATGTGATCTTCGGTTCGACCGGCGGCTTCGCATCGAGTGTTGACCTGAGCGCCCTTGACGGCACCGATGGCTTCACCATCGAGGGATTCCGGGACGGCGGCTTCGCCGGCTACTCGGTGTCGAGTGCCGGAGATATCAACGGCGACGGCATCGATGACCTGCTGGTCGGCGAACCGCGTATCTTCAGCACCGCCCATGTCGTATTCGGGACCAGCACCGGCTTCGGATCCAATGTCGACCTGTCGTCACTCGATGGGACGAACGGGTTCCGGGTCACCGGCCCCGGCAGCTATTTCGGGAAGTCGGTCGCTGCAGGCGGCGACATCAACGGCGACGGGTTCGACGACCTGATCATCGCCGGGCCGCGGCTGAACGACGGCGGCGACAGAGGCATGGTTGCGGTGGTGTTCGGGTCGAGCGACGGCTTCGGGTCTGCGCTCAGCCACGCGGCTCTCGATGGCCAGAACGGCAGCATCCTCTACGGCGCCAACGGCAATTATGCCGGCCAGTTCGTGGAATCGGCGGGGGACATCGACGGCGACGGCCTGGAAGACTTCATCGCCGGCGCGTTCAGCCAGTTCTCTCCCGCCTCGCTGGCCGGCGAGGCTTACATCGTTTTCGGGTCGACCTTCGTCGAGAGCGCGGTGACGCGGCCGTTCTCGGACGGCGACGACAATCTGATCGGCAGCGATGCCGCCGACGTGCTGTTCGGCGGCGACGGCAACGATACGCTGCTGGGCGGTCTCGGCGCCGACCAGCTGATCGGCGGGCGTGGCGACGACATGCTGATCGCGGACGCCGCCGCCGCCGGGATGAAGGGCGGTGCGGGCGACGACTTCATGTTCACCACGGCACTGTCGACGGAGGTCGACGGCGGCGCCGGCGAAGACACGCTGACGGTCGACGTCGCCGGGCTGAACGCCGGCCTCGACGAGATCGCAGCGGTCGACATCGAGCGGTTGAACCTGGTCGGCGGCAGCAACGCGCTGTTCGTCGACGAGGCGGCGGTGCTCGGCATCACGGATTCCGACAACACGCTGATCATTGACGGCCTGGCGGGCGATACGGTCACCTTCGACGGCTTCGGCGACTTCGGCGAGACGGTGGTCGGCGCCGAGACGTTCAGCGTGCTGCGGAAGGGCGATGCGACCGTCTTCGTCGACGGCGACGTCGGTGTCGTCGGCACGGTGCCGGGAGGGTTCTCGCTGTCGGCTCTCGACGGAACCGACGGTTTCGTTCTGAACGGCGACACGGACAACGGCAGCGCAGGCTTCTCGGTCGCTGCCGCGGGCGACGTCAATGGCGACGGCTTCGCCGACTTCATCATCGGTGCGCCCTATGCGTACGGAGCCGGCGGCAGCTATTCGGGCGCCGCTTACGTGGTGTTCGGCAGCAGCGCCGGGTTCGGTTCGTCGCTCGACCTGTCCGCCCTCGACGGAACCAACGGATTCCGGCTCGTCGGGGACTATGACGGCGAGCGGAGTGGCAAGGCGGTCGCGGGCATCGGCGACTTCAACGGCGACGGCTTCGACGACATGATCGTCGGGGCACCGCTTTACGGCGGCGGGTATGGCGAAGCCAGGGTGATCTTCGGTCAGGCCAGCTTCGGCAGCGAAGTCGCTCTGTTCCCGCCGGACCTGTTGTTCGAAAGTCAGTTCTTCGCCCAAGAAAACATTGGCGCGGCGGTGAGCAACGCCGGCGACGTCAATGGCGACGGTATTGCCGATTTCGTCGTCGGTGCGCCCTACGCCTCCGGGGCCGCCCCCGAAAGCGGCGAGGTCTACGTGGTCTTCGGCGGCAGCCCTGCATCCGTCCTCAGCGACGGCACGCTGGGCAGCGACGGGTTCACTCTGTCCGGCACCGTAGCCGGCGACCATGTCGGCGGTTCGGTCTCCGGGGGCGGCGACGTCAACGGCGACGGCATCGACGATCTGATCGTCAGCGGCGACACCGGCACAGACGCCTATGTGGTGTTCGGCTCGACCTCGGGTCTCGTGAGCGCCAATCTCTCGACCCTCGACGGGTCGAACGGGTTCGTCATCGACGGCACTTCGGGTCTCGCCTTGGGCCCGCAGAACGTGTCGATCGTCGGCGACATCAACGGCGACGGTCTCGCCGACATGATCGTCGGCGACGGCGCTAACGCCGCACATGTCCTGTTCGGCTCGACTGCCGGTTTCGGCAGCGTGTTCAACGTCGGCGACGACCTCAACGCCACCAATGGCTTCTCCGTCTATGGATCGGGGGCCGGGATCATCGGCCTCAGCTTCGCCAATGTCGGCGACGTCGACGGTGACGGCATCGACGATCTGCTGATCGGCAATCCTCAGGCCGTCACGACGGCCTCCGCGGCCGGTCAGGCGTATCTCGTGTTCGGCTCGACCTCGGGTTTCGACGCGGCCATCGACCTCAGCGCACTGGACGGCACGAACGGCGTGATCTTCGACGGTTTCGAAGGTAACGGCCTGGCAGGCTTCGCCGTCAGCGGTGCCGGCGACATCGACGGCGACGGCCTTGCCGACTTCATGATCGGTGCGCCCGGCAATTCCGGCAGCGGTGCAGCAGCCGGTGAAACCTTCGCCGTCTTCGGGTCGCTGTTCGCCAATCCGGACGCGACGTTCGGGGATGCGGGCGCCAACGGCCTCACCGGCACGGCGGCGTCCGACACGCTGATCGGCGCGCAGGGGAACGATACCCTCGACGGCGGCGCCGGCAACGACGTGCTGCTGGGCGGGTCGGGCGACGACGAGATCGTGTTCGACGCCGCGGATACGCTCCGCGTCGACGGCGGCGGCGGTCAGGACAGCTTGGTGATGGAATCGGGCGGCGTCACCCTCGATCTCGGCGCCGATCCCGCGCTCTATCGCAGCATCGAACGGATCGATCTCGGCGACCTCGGCAACACGCCCGACTTCGGCGTGATCGATGTCGGCCGCATCGCCGGGCACAGCCTGCTCGTCGATGGCGGGGCGTCGGACACGGTGGCCAGCGCTGACGCCTGGGTGCCGGTGGGCGTCGTCACGCTCGGCGGCCAGACCTACACCGAGTACGCGGTGGATGGCGCGGGCACGACGGTTGTGGTGAGCAACGCCATCACCGCCCACGACTTGGGACTGTCCGAGAGCTCGCTGCTGAACACCGGCGACCTCGACGGCGGCAACGGGTTCGTGCTCAACGGCATCGCGTCGAACGACGACGCCGGGTTCGCGGTCAGCGGGGCTGGCGATTTCAACCATGACGGCATTCAGGACCTGGTCGTCACCGCCCGGGTGTCCGATTCCGGCGGGTTCACGAATGGCGGACAGGCCTATGTCGTGTTCGGCACCACCGGCGGCTTCGCATCGTCGCTGCAGGCGTCCGACCTCGACGGCAGCAACGGCTTCACGGTCAACGCGGAGACCGATTTCGACTTCCTCGGCACGTCGGTGAGCAGCGCCGGTGACGTCAACGGCGACGGCATCGACGACCTCATCGTCGGTGCCTATAACGCCGAGCGCGGGGGCGGGGACTATGGTTCGGGCCGGACCTATGTGCTCTTCGGTTCGACTGCAGGGTTCTCAGCGAACTTCGATCTGTCCAGCCTTTCGTCGGGCGACGGCTTCGTGGTGGTCGGCGCCAGTGCAGACAACTACTCCGGTGCGTCGGTCAGCGGCGCGGGCGACGTGAACGGCGACGGTTTTGCCGACGTCATCATCGGCGCCGCCGCCGCCGATGCCTACGTGGTGTTCGGCTCAGGCACCGGGTTCGGGACCGGCGTCGATTTGTCGGAGCTCGACGGTCTCAACGGGACGCTGCTGTTCAGCACCGACGTGGAACCGGCGGTCGGTGCGGCCGGCGACCTCAATGGCGACGGCATCGCCGACGTGGTCGTCGGCGCACCGGATGCCAATGCGGGTGTAGGCCAGGCCTATGTCGTCTTCGGCACCACCAATGGCTTGGGGGGCTCGGTCGACCTCACGACGCTGGATGGCGCCGATGGCGTCATCCTGAACGGCGCGGCGGGGGACTCCGCCGGCTTCTCGGTGGGGACGGCGGGCGACCTCAACGGCGACGGCATCGACGATCTGATGGTCGGCGCCATCGGCGCCGACGACGGCGGCGTCTCCAATGTCGGCAAGACCTACGTCGTCTTCGGGACGACGGGCGGCTTCGCGTCCAGCATCGACCTTTCCGGGCTCGACGGCAGCAACGGCTTCGCGCTCGTCGGCCAGAACGTCGGGAACGGCTATCTCGGCTACGCGGTCAGCGCGGCGGGCGACGTGAACGGCGACGGGATCGCCGACATCGTCATCGGCAGCAAACTGTCGGAAGCCTATGTGGTCTTCGGCACGACCTCCGGCTTCGCCGCGACGATCGACGTCGCCAACTTCGACGGGACCAATGGCGTCACGCTGGTCGATTTCGGAAGCGGCGGTTTCGCGGATGCGGTGGGCGCGGCGGATATCGACGGCGACGGGCTTTCGGACATCGTCGTTGGTGCACCGGAAGCGGATACGCCCGGCGCCTCCTACGCGGGGGCGGGTTACGTGTTCTTCGGCTCGGCGATCATCGCCGGACAACTTACCCGTCCGTTCTCGGATGCCGCCGACCATCTGATCGGCAGCGACGGCGACGACGTCTTCCTGGGCGGGGACGGCAACGACACGCTGGAAGGCGGGATCGGTGACGACCGCCTGATCGGTGGGCGTGGCGACGATGTGCTGATCGACGGCAACAGCCCGGACACACTGATCGGCGGCGGGGGCGACGATTCCCTGGTCGCGGCAGACGCCTTGTCGGTGCACGCCGATGGCGGGACCGGCGAGGATACGCTGGACGTCGGCAACAGCGGCTTCGACCTCGCCCTCGACGAATTCGATGCCTTGAACATCGAGCGGATGAACCTCATCGGCGGCGGCGGCAACGCCCTGTTCGTCGACGAGGCCGCTGTGCTCGGAATCACTGGCGACGGTAACACGCTGATCATCGATGGTCTGGCCGCCGACACCATCACCTTCGACGGATTCGGCGATTTCGGCGAGACGCTCGTCGGGGCGGAGACCTTCACGGTGCTGCGCAAGGGCGACGCGACGGTGCTGGTTGACGGCGATGTCGGCGTTGTCGGGACGGTCCCCGGCGCCCTGTCGCTCAGCGCGCTCGACGGCACCACCGGCGTGATCCTGAACGGGGATTCCTCCGGCGCCGATGCCGGGCATGCCGTCGCGGCGGCCGGCGACATCAACGGCGACGGATTCGAGGACTTCCTGGTCGGGGCGCCGACCCAGTACACCGGCGGCGAGGCCTATGGCGGCGCGGCCTATCTGGTTTTCGGAGTGGACGGCGGCTTCCCGTCCGCGCTGGATCTCTCCAGCCTCGACGGAACCGACGGTCTCCGTCTCGTCGGTGCGGCGAGCTATGACCTGGCGGGCTTCTCGATCGCGGGTATCGGCGATTTCAACGGCGACGGCTTCGACGATCTGATCGTCGGCATGCCCGGGAAGTTCGGGAGCGTGACCGACAACGGACTCGGGCAGGTCGTCTTCGGACGATCGGCCGGCTTCGGCAGCACGTTCGACCTGAGCACACCGGACGCTAGCGTCGTCCCCAAGAGCCTCTTCGCCGGCTACGAACTGGGTGCCGCGGTCAGCGGTGCGGGCGACCTCAACGGTGACGGGCTCACGGACTTCATCATCGGTGCGCCTAACGCCGATTTCGGCGGTAATACCTACACCGGCGAAGCCTATGTCGTCTTCGGATCCGAATCGGGCACGGGCTTCACCGGCGGCGCGTTCGGGGTCGGCGAAGGCTTCAGCATCACGGGGGCGGCGTCCGAAAGCAGGATCGGCATCTCGGTCGGCGGCGGCGGCGATGTGAACGGTGACGGAATCGACGACGTCATCGTCGGCACGCTGGGCGACGACAGCGCCTATGTCGTGTTCGGCGATACCGCCGGTTTCGGCACGGCCCTCAGCATTACCACGCTCGACGGCAGCAACGGCTTCAGGATCGACGGCCCCGATAGCAATTTCGCGCGCTCGGTCGCGATGGCCGGGGACGTCAACGGCGATGGCATCGACGACATGGTGGTCGGCGACGGCGGCAACGACCGGGCCTTCGTCGTCTTCGGGACCTCGAGCGGCTTCGCCAGTGTCCTGTCCACCGAAGCGCTCGACGGCAGCAACGGCTTCGTGCTGAACGGGCTCGCCGGAACGGCGACCGGCGTGTCGGTCAGCGGCCCCGGCGACGTCAACGGCGACGGCGTCGACGATCTGCTGATCGGCGCCCAATACGCGGACGTGTCGGCGACGAAGGAAGGGCGGGCCTTCCTCCTGTTCGGCAGCACGGCGGGATTCGGGTCTTCGTTCGATCTGACCGCGCTCGACGGCACCAACGGCGTCGTCTTCGACGGCTTCGACGATTTCGGATATGCCGGATTCTCGGTCAGCGGGGCCGGGGATGTCGACGGCGACGGCTTCGCCGATCTGCTCGTGGGCGCGCCGTCCAACACCGGGGCAGTCAGCTACTCCGGACAGTCCTTCCTGATCTTCGGCTCTCAGTTCGCGGCCGACGGCGCGACGGTCGGCGGTGCCGGCGACCAGAACCTGATCGGTCTCGTGGATTCTGACACGCTGATCGGCGGCCAGGGCAACGACACGCTCGAGGGCAGTGCCGGCCCCGACCTGCTGATCGGCGCCTCGGGGGACGACCAGCTTCTCGGCGACGGCGGCGACGACCGCTTGCTCGGCGGGACCGGCGACGACGTCTACATCATCGGCGACGGCGTGTTCGGCGACACCGACTTCGGCCCGAACCACGGCAGCGACGTGATCGAGGACGGGGCAGGCGACGACACGCTGATCTTCGAGAGCGAGAGCACGCTGTTCGCGGCGACGCGCGCGGGCAACGATCTCGTCTTCACCTTCGACGAGGATCCCAGCGACCTGACCTCTCTCGCCGAGGTCCGTATCGGCCGCCATTTCGGCGGGCAAGCGGTCGAAACGGTGGTTCATGGCGGCACGATCTACGACGCCGCGACGGCAACCGGGATCGACGGCGGCACGGGCAACGACCTGATCCTCGGTACCGAAGGCGATGACAACTTCATCGACGGCGGGGAAGGCGACGACCTGCTGTTCGGTACGGAGTCGGTCGGCGATTTCCTCTCGGGCGATGCCGGCGACGATATTCTGATCGGGCTCGCTGGCAACGATTCGCTGATCGGCGATCAACTGCCGAGCTCGATCAATCTCACCAGCATCAATGGCGCCAACGGTTTCCGCCTCAACGGCGATCCCACGGTCAATCTCGGCATCAGCCAAGTCGCTGCCGGCTTCGCGGTGGCCGGAATCGGCGACGTCAACGGCGATGGGATCGACGATGTTCTCATCAGCTCGCCGTTCGCCGATCCGTTCGGGCTCACGGACACGGGCGACTCCTATGTCGTGTTCGGGTCGACCGGCGGTTTTGCTTCCGACTTCGATCTCAGCGCGCTCGACGGCAGCAACGGGTTCGTCGTCCATGGATTCAACGAGTACGGCGAGTCGGGCACGTCGGTAGGCGGCAATGGCGACTTCAACGGCGACGGTATCGATGACTTCGTGATCGGCGCGCCCTTCGCCTATGTGGGCGCGACCCGTGCCGGGCAGGCCTATGTCGTGTTCGGCACCACGACAGGCTTCGGGGCGAGCGTCGATCTCTCGTCGATCACCGGCGGCGGTGCCGGCGGTTTCGACATCAACGGCATCGCGCTGTTCGACCGACTGGGCACGTCCGTCGAGTCGGCGGGCGACGTCAACGGCGATGGTATCGACGACATCATCGTCGGCGCGCCGCGCGCGGGCGGTGACGGCCAAGCCTACGTCATTTTCGGCGCGACCACGCTCGGCGGCTCGGCCGTCAGCGTCACGTCGCTCGACGGCAGCAACGGATTTATCCTCGACGGGAACGATTTCCAGGGCATGGCTGGGTTCGCGGTGAGCAGTGCGGGCGACATCAACGGCGACGATATCGACGACCTGATCGTCGGCGCATACAGGGCCTACGGTGCCGGGACCGAGGCGGGCGAAGCCTATGTGGTGTTCGGCACGACGACGGGCTTCGGTGCTTCGATCAACCTGAATTCGCTGGGCGGTGCCGGCATCACCATCAGCGGCGTCCAGGATTACGCCCATCTCGGTTATTCGGTCAGCGCCGCCGGTGACATCAACGGCGACGGATTCGACGACGTGATCGTCGGCTCGCCCGACCTCAACGATGGTGTTTACGGCGACGTCGGCGGTGCGTTCGTCGTCTTCGGCAGCGCCTCGCCCGCCTCCCTCAGCGTCTCCTCGCTCACGGGGACGAACGGGTTCGCGCTGAGCATCTCGCCGCCGCCCGATAACCTGCTACTGGGCATCTCGGTCAGCGGTGCGGGCGATATCAACGGCGACGGGCTGGATGACCTGTTGGTCGGGGTGTCGGGCTATGCCGACGACAACGGTCTCGGCGTCGTCGTGTTCGGAACCACGACCGGTTTCGCTGCGGATATAGACGTGTCGTTCCTCGGCGCGCAGGCGGGCTTCCGGATCGGCTCGGCCGACTATAACGGCTACACGGGATCGTCGGTCAGCGTCGCCGGCGACATCAACGGTGACGGCTTCGACGATCTGATCATCGGCGCACCGTATGCGGATGTCGGCGGCGAGGCCTATGACGGCCGGGCCTATGTGCTGTTCGGCGGGTTCAGTGCGGGCAACGACGTCCTGGTCGGCGGTGCCGGCAACGACGTCATGGAGGGTGGTGGCGGCGACGACGAGTACGTGTTCTCGGACCATTCCTTCCTCGCCGGCGGCGGTTCGGAAGGCGACGATTCGATTTCGGACGTATTCGGCGACGCCGATCAGATCACCCTGCTCAACGGCATGGAGCTGACCGGCGCCGTGAAGTCCGGAAACAACCTCGTCTTCACCTATCTGGAAGGCGAGAGTTCCGGCGGTGTCCTCAGCGAACCGACGATCACGATCCAGAGTCACTTCGCCGACCAGCCGGTCGAGTTCCTGCGGCAGGATTCCACCACGCTCGACGTCACCACGACCGTCGGTGGCAGTGGTTCCAGCGGTAACGATCTACTGATCGGCGTGGACAACGACTCGGTCCCCGGCGATACGATGACGGGCGGTGACGGTAACGACGCCATTTTCGCCAATGATGGTGACGACAGTCTGCTGGGCGGCAATGGGGCCGACACGCTGGTCGGCGGTCTCGGGAGCGACACGCTGCTCGGTGGTGCCGATGACGACGTGCTCGTCTTCGATGGCATCGATACGATCGATGGCGGCACCGGCGAGGACGAGGTGTTCAGCCTGCAGGACAGCAGCGGCCTCATCGACTTCAGCGGCGTGACTTGGTCGAATGTCGAGAGCTTCGTGGTTGTTGGGGCGGCCACGGATATCACCTTCAGTCTGGCGGATATCACGGCGGTTACCGATGCGAACGACACTTTCCGGATCGATGGCAGCAGCAACGATGCCGTGTTCGGAACCGGCGGCTGGTCCGAGATCGATACCGATGTGACGGTCGATGGGGCGAGCTACACCCAGTACGAACAGGGCAGTGCGACCTTGCTGGTGAACAACGAGATCGACCAGTCGGCGATCAACGGTTCCATACCGCCGTAATGGCGAAGGGCCGCGTTGTCGTCTTCGTCGGCGCGGCCTATCTGACTCCTCGAAACAGGATCGGGGAGGAACGACCATGAACGGGGATCGACCGGCAGGGTTCTCTCGAAGGAAGCTCCTGATCTCCGCCGGCGGCAGTCTGTTGGTGGCGGGGACGGCGCGTATGGCGGGCGCCGCCTGTCTCGCGGTGCCGGCCCAGACGGAAGGGCCGTTCTATCCGCGAAGGCTCGGTGAGGATACGGACTGGGATCTGACGCATCTCGGCCAAGGCACCGAACGCGCCCAGGGGGTCGTCATCGAAGTGAGCGGCCGGCTGCTGGATGATGTCTGCCGGCCGGTGTCGGGCGGCACCATCGAAATCTGGCAGGCGGACGTTCAGGGCCGCTACCATCATCCCGCCGCCGCGGGCGCGCCGGACGAAGGCCGGGGACAAGGCGCCGATCCGAACTTTCAGGGGTTCGGGCGTGTCACCACGGACGCCGACGGCCGATATCGGTTCCGCACCATCAAGCCGGCGCCCTACGGTCTCGGCGGCTCGTTCATGCGGACGCCGCACATCCACTTCAAGGCCTTAGCGCCCGATGGCGGTGCGCTGACGACACAGATGTATTTCGCCGGAGAGTCGCTCAATGGCGAGGATTTCATCCTCGGCAATGTGCCGCCCGACCTGCGGCCGATGGTGATCGTCGACTTCGCCGGCCAGTCAGCCGACGGGGTGCCGCGCGGCATCTTCGACATCGTCGTCGGCTGACCGGCTTGGGCCGGCGGCGGCGGTAGGCCGTCATTGCGAGCCAAAGGCGAAGCAATCCAGGCGGCTCGGATGGCCTGGATTGCCGCGGCGCTGCGCGCCTCGCAATGACGACGATGCGGGGGCTCAGCCGGCCTTGCGCTGTTTCGCGAGAGCTTCGAGGAGGGCCAGCAGGCAACGATCGCGTTCGGCGGCGAGTTCCGGCGGGGTACGGCCGGCGGCTTCGTCCTCGACACCGTCCATGATCGTCTTCTTCACCTCCGGCGTCAGGCGCGGGCTGCCGAGCGCATCCCACCAGCTATGCATCGGGTTGGTGAACTGCTCCAGGAAGTGGGGCATGCCGCCTTCGCCACCCGCGAGGTGGAAGGTGATAGTCGGACCCATGATCGCCCAGCGGAGGCCCGGACCGTAGGCGATGGCGTCGTCGATGTCGGCGACGCTCGCCACGCCCTCGGCGGCCAGATAGACGGCTTCGCGCCACAGCGCCGCCTGCAGGCGGTTGACGACGTGGCCGGTCACTTCCTTGTTCAGCTTGATCGCCCGCTTGCCGACGAGGTTATAGAAGTCGACCGCGGAATCGACCGCTTCCGGCGCCGTCTTCTTGCCGCCGACGACCTCGACCGCCGGGATGATGTGCGGCGGGTTGAAGGGATGCCCGATCAGCACGCGCTCGGGATGGGCGCATTTGGTCTGCAGCTCGCTCGCCATGAACCCAGAGGTGCTCGACGCGATGATGCGGTCGGCCGGGCAGGCGGCGTCGATCCGAGCCAGAAGATCCTGCTTCAGATCGAGCCGTTCCGGCGCGCTCTCCTGCACGAAGTCGGCTTCGGCTACCGCTTCCGCCGGATCGGCGAAGAAGCTGAGACGGTCGGGATCGGCATTGGCGGAAACGCCCAGACGCTCGAGCGTCGGCCAGCATTCCCGGATATGCCGCCGCAGGAAGTCCTCGCCGGTGGGCGACGGGTCGCTCGCCGTTACCTCCAGTCCGCGGCTCAGGAAGTAGGCCGCCCAGCGGGCGCCGATGGTCCCCGTGCCGATGCAGGCTACGCGCTTGATGTTCCGAACGTCGATCGGTTGCACGCCGTGTTTCCTCTATGGTTGAGCGTCAATATGAACGAGGCCGGGCACCTGGCCCGGCCTCGCTGTCCGACGTCCGCCCTCAGACGGTATCGGGCTTGTAGACCTTGGCCAGCGCCTCGATGTTCCGGCGCATGATCGCCATGTAGTCGTCGCCCGCCGCGAGATCGGAGGCCGCAACCAGTTCGGCCGGACCGAAAACGATGCTCTCGATCCCGAGCTCCTTCTCGAAACGCTCCGCGATCTCGGGGAGCGGCTCTCCCTCCCACACCAGGAACTTGGCCGGGTGGGTCTGCTGCATCGTCTTGATCTGCGCGAAGATCTCGTCCGAAGGCATTTCTTCCGGGTCGAGATCGAGAGGGATCTGATTCCAGCCATACCGCCGGGCGATATAGTTGTAGGCCGGATGCGAGGTAAAGATCGGCGTGTCGGCCTTCTCTCCCGCCTGATACTCGCGGAGCGTCGCATCGAGCGAGTCGAGGTCGGCCGACAGCTTGGTGAAGCCCGCCTCGAATTCGGCTGCGTGCTCGGGGTACCGCTCGGCCAGTCCCTTCTCGATCTCTTCGGCCTGGATCTTGGCGTTCACCGGGTCCACCCAGGTATGGCCGTCGAGGCCGGCGTGGGTGTGCATCCCTTCGCCGCCATGGCTATGCGTGACCGCGTTCTGGAAGAGGATGAAGGAGTCCGAGAAAGGGGCTGCCGTGTCGATGATCTTGTCTTCGGGCAGGGTGGCGTTGGCCACCCATTTGGCGAAGCCTGCCCCGTTCAGAATGATCACGTCGGCCTGCTGATAGGCCATCAGGTCGTCGCGAGACGGTTCCCAGAAGATCGCGTCGACATCCTCGGGAACAGGATTGACGACCTCGACCAGATCGCCGGCGATCCGCTGGGCGAAATACTGGGTCGGGTAGAAGGTGGTGTAGGCAACCGGCTTTTCCGCTGCGATCGCCGGGGCCGCCAGTGCTGCCAGCATCGCCGCAGCGGTCAGGGCGGGGACAAAACCAAGATGACGCATCGATACTCTCTCCCTTGTTACGCCAGGAGCCCGAATATTTCCGGTGCCCACTGGATCGAGAGCGCGGCGCCCGCAGCGGCCATCCCTGCGCTGATGGCGAGTAACAGGATGAGCTCCACGCTCTGAAGCCAAAATACCGTCATACGCCCGCAACCGATCTTGTAAAGCGTTTCCATTTCCGGTCGGCGCAGGCGATAGGACAGAAACAGGACCAGCGCGACCAGCAACCCGGTGGTCACGATGACCAGGATGAAGTTGGCGTCGAAGAAGGTCTTCACCTGGAAGACAAGGCCCATCAGCTCTGTGATCACCACTGTCGGGTCCAGGAGATCGCGGGTCTCGTTCAGGGCGTACCAGCCGGCGGCGATAGTCCGCGCCTTGGAATCCTCGGGTATCAGGATGATCGACGTCAGCGGATAGGAACCGGGCTCGCCGTGGAAGTGGAAGCTCGACCGGTTTTCGTCGGTGATCTCCTGGTATTCGACCAGCTTGGCCGTGGCGACGACGTTGGTCTTGGTGGTGCGCGACGAGTCGATGACGGTGCTGTCGGCGATCGTCTGCATATTGGCGTGACCGTGCCCGACACCATCGATGACCCAGGCGGTCTTTACGTCGATGAACACGGCATCGTCGTCGGGCGTCCCCGAAGGCGCGAGCACGCCGACCACCGGCATCTTCAACTGGAATGCCTTCGCCGGATCGTAAGCCGACCGCGGATCGGAGAGGAGGAAGCCGCCCACCCCTACGCCCATCCGTGCCGCCACACGGGCGCCGATCACGGCATCGCCCAGGAACAGCGGCAGAGACCCGTCGGCGACCTCGAGGCCGCGGAACTTGAAATAAGCGAGGCTGGTGCCGACCAGGGGCGCGTTTTCGACCAGCGTCGCCGGATCGGCTTCGGCGTCGAAGCGATGCACGGCGTGAAACAGGTGCAGCGGAATGGCCTTGCCGTAGCCGCGCTCCTTGATCGTCACGTCGTCCGCCATCGTCACCTGCTCGGCATAGGCGGTGTCGAAATAAAGGCTCTTGAGGACGAGGTCGTAACGATTGCCTTTGGCGCCGACGATCAACGGGGTCGCTTCGGCACGGGCGAGAAGGACGGTGTTGTAGTGCTGGACCAGGGCGTTCACCGCCACCGGCAGCAACAGCGGCAGCGTCAGGCAGGCGATCAGAACGATGCTCTTGATCCGGTTGAACCAGAGATAGCGGAGAACGAGGCGCAGAATGCCGTTCATGCGTGGAAACCCGGAGAACCCGCGCCGATGGCTCCCGCCATTGCGTCCCCCGACGTTGCGGTGCTCGAATTATTCGAAACCGCCGCCATCACGCGGCAGCCTTTGCCGGCCCTGCGAATCCGCGGCAATCGATCACCCGGTCGAACGGGTCCAGCAGCGTGTGATCGTGGGTGACCATCAGCAGGGTCGCGCCCCGTGCCGTCACCTGCTCGTGAATCAGCTCCATGATCCGATGGGACATCTCGGGGTCGAGATTGCCGGTCGGCTCGTCGGCGATGACGATGTCGGGCTGGTTGGGCAGGGCCCGGCAGATCGCCACCCGCTGTTTCTCGCCTTGGGAAAGCTGGGCCGGCCGTCGGCTCAGCTTGTCACCCACACCGAGGCTGGACGCCAGGGCGCGCGCTTCGTCGCGTCGTGATCGTGCCGCGGGGAGCGCCTTGTTGACCAGGTTCGGCAACAGGATGTTGTCGCGGACCGTCAGGTAGTCGAGCAGCTCGAACTGCTGAAAGACGAAGCCGATCCGGGTGATTCGGTAGGTCCTGAGGGCAGCCTCGCCAAGTCCGGTGATGACGTCGCCGTCCACCGTGATCGTGCCGCGTTCCGGCCGCAGAATGCCGGCGATCAGATAGACCAGACTGGTCTTGCCGCAGCCGCTGGGACCGACCAGTGCGACGCGCTCGCCGCTGTTCACCGACAGTGACGGAACTTCGATGCTGAATTCGCTGCGCCCGTAACCGAACACAAGGTTGCGGACCTCGATCACGGCTCCTGCTCCGGTGCGGCCGTGTCCGGGCCGGACAGGCGCTTCTCGCTCAGAATGCGGTCGTCGACGATCTTCCAGGTCCCGTCGATCGACCGGACACGATAGATCCCGCGATATTCGTTCAGCCGCATATGAGAATGCCCGGCATGAGAAACCTCGCTCGAAACGAGCCATGTGCAGTCTACCATGAAGGCTTCGGCCGACGCTTCGGTGACGTCGGCATGCGTGATCTGCACCCAGGCGATCCGGCTGATTGCACCGCCCTGCTGACGGTCGACCAGGCCGCTATAGACCTCTTGATAGATGCGGTCGAGGATCGCACCGTCGACGCTTTCCGCCAACACGTCGTAGATCGCGGATTCGCTGTCGCGGGAGAAGGCGTCGTAGATGCCGGCATGGAGGTCGGTGAAGATCGCAACGGCGTCTTCGTCCGAGACCGGCCGGCCCTTTCCGAGGAAATACCAGGCACCGCCGGCGAGAGCCGCGAGAACGATCACGGCCAGGATGTAGAGTGGTCGGCGGGTCGGCGTTGTGCCGCCGCCGGTCTGCTCGGGCTCCGGGGGGTGAGCGGCGCTCACTTCTCTACATCAGGCTCGGCCGGGGCGGCGGCGATGCCCTCGATCAACGTGATCAGGCCGCGGATGGGTGCCTCGGCTATGACGGCGGTCGTTCCGGCATCGGGGATGGTGACGTAGCGTTGGGCCACGTCGGGATCTCCTTCGCTGATCAGCAGTCGCCATGCTGGCCGCGGATCGTCCCGCTGATACAGGAAGACCAGGATCTGCGGCTCCGCCGCCGCCGCACCGCCGGCATCGAGCGTCTCCTCCACGTCGGTCGCGAACAGCTTGTTCAGCGCTGCCGCGATGCGTTCGGAATCCTTCAGGTCGACCACGTGGCTATGGCCTTCGCCCGCATCCCCTTGCCGGGCGTGGCTGTGATAGAACCAGTTGCCCTCCGCATCGCGGGCGAAGCGGTGCGGTGCGCCGTCAAGGACCACGTCGACCGCGCTGATCTCGCCGACGGTGAACGGGATCAGCTTGAGCACACGATCTTCGCCCGGTCCCTCTGTGGGCATGACGGATTGGAACAGCAGATAGGCGCCCGCCCCTATCGCCACGGCCGCCACCGCCAGCCAAGCCAGAAGATAAGCGCGCTTCATACCTTGTTCTCTGTCTTGGGCCGTCGCATTGCGGCCGTTCAAGCGCGGCGCGTTATTGCGGCGCGGACTCGGCCACCGCCTGCCATTCCTGGCTGACGAAGCGTGAGATCATCTGGACGACGTCGGCGCCCTTCACATGCATGTATTGCAGGATCCCATCGCGGGCGGCATCGCCGAAATCGACTTCGAGCGCCACCCCGCTCGGCGTTTCCAGGACGATCGACAGCACCGGCTGTTGGAGGCCGTAATTGGCGAGTCCGCCATCGGAAAGCTCGGCCAGCGGGAATTCCCGCACGGGCGAGGCCGTATGCATGAACTTGACGGCACGGTCGAGGGTCAGGGCCGTGCGCTCGTCCAATTTCGCCCCCGATTCGGGCATCGTCCAGCCACCGTCCGACCGCTCGAAGACCTGAGCGCCGTCCTCGCTGGTCAGCGTCACGCGGGTGATACCGATCGGATCCATGCTCAGCACGCCGTTCGCCTGGAACTCGATGAGACTACGCCGCTCGGGAAGGGCGCCGGTCACCACCATGGCGACCAGGTAGAGAACCGCCACCAGGGCCACGACCGGGACCAAGATTCGGTTGGCCGCACTCATCGGCGGCGCCACCAGACGATTCCGCCGAGCAGCAGCAGGCTGAGCGGCAGAAAGACTTCGACCAGCAGGAAGACGTTCCGCATCTGCTCCCGCGTCAGATTCACCGACGGCGGGACCGGGATGCGCGAGGCGATGGCCGCGGAACGTTCCTCGCCCACCAGCCAGCGGATCATGCCGAGCGCGAGGTCGCTGTTGGCCATGTAAGGATAGAAGGAATTGCTGGCGAAATCGGCATCGCCGATGACCACGGCGCGAAACGGTTCCGCCTCCTCGCCCGGCAACCGGCCTTCCACCGCGGCGGCGAGCCGGTGGGCCTGCGGGTTGGCCTCCGTGTCCAGCGACTCGTCCAGGTCAGCCGCTCCCGTCCCGGCCACCTGCCGCTGCTCCACCGAAGCGACGGGCTTGGTGAAGCTGGACGGGCTGCTCTCGATCAGGGGCGTAACGCTTATGCCTTCCGCCGGCTCGACGAGATCGAGGGGCCGGACGCCGGGGAAGAAGGTGAACGAGACGGTCCGGGTGATCGGATGCTCGTCGTAACCACGAACCGCGACCATTTCGGCGTCGGTTCCGTAGTGGCTTACCGGATCGATGACCACTGCCTGCTCAAGCCCTACGCCCAGCCGCGCGAGCAGGCCGTCCAGACCCGGGTTCGGCACGAAGCCCAGGTCGTACATCAGCAGCAGCGACCCACCCTGATGCAGATAGGCTTCCAGGGCCGCTGTCTCCCCTGGAAGATAGGTGGTGCGCGGGCCTGCCGCGATCGTCGCGTCGCAGCTTTCCGGGATGGCGCCTTCGGTGGCGGGGACGATCTGCATCGTCTCGTAGCCGAGGCCGTCGAGGGAGCGGCGAAGACGCCCGATCCCGTGGCCGGTCATCTCGACCACCGCCGACGCCGAGTCGCCGTGACTGTGGCCGGCGAGCCCTTCCGTATGCGTGTGGTATTCGTAGTTGTCGGCGGGATACTCGCCGTGGCCCTCCATGAAGCATACGGTGACCACCCGCTGCCTCAGTACCCGTTGAATGCCGATGGCGACCTCGGTTTCGTCGGTGGAACGCACCACGATCTGCCGGTCGCCGGATTCGACTACCGCGGCGTTGTACATCTTGACGCCGTAGCTCCGAGCGATGGTGGGTTCCTTGTCCGGATCGACGGCCCGGGTCGTCAGCAGCGAGTTCCGTCGCCCCATGATGTCGATCATGTCGGCGACCCGTTTTCCGTTCGGATCGTCGGTCTGGTAGAAGTAGGTCAGGCGCACGGGCCGGTCGATCTGGTCGACCACGGCCAGAGCCATCGGCGATGGCGTGAACACCTTGCTGCGGGTGAGGTCGAGCTGGGCGTCGTGCAGAACCAGCCCCCAGTTCGCCAGCACCGCGACGGCGACGGTCGCCACGGCCACGGCGGCGGTGTACAGCCGATTGGTGAGCCGCGACGCGCGAAGCTGAAGCGGCGCCCTGACCGCGACCCAGCATAGGGCGAGTACGGCGATCAGCCAGCCGATGAACCAGCCGAAGGCGCCGAGCTGGATGAAGTGATCGTGCATCGTCAGCGCCTCACCAGCGCGCGCATGCTCAACGCCAAGCCGAACAGGACCACCGTCAGGAAGAAGCCTATATCCGCCAGATAGACGGCTCCGCTGGCGAACGGCGTGAAATGCGCCAGGAGCGAAAGGTGGAGGATAAGGTAGTCGAACGGTGCCGGCAGGAATGCCCCCAACGTGTCCAGCATCCACATCAGCAGGAACAGGCCGAGAGCCAGCGTCGCCGCAACGATCTGGTTGGCGGTCAGAGCGGAGATGAGCAGTCCAAGCGCGACCAGGGCGCTACCCAGCAGCAGCAGGCCCAGATAGCCCGTGTAGATCGGCCCCATGTCCGGTTCGCCATACGTCGTCAGGACGACCGCGTAAGGCAGGGTGAGGGCGATCATGATCACCACCACCGAAAGGCTGGCCAGATATTTGGCGAGAACGACCTCGATCTCCCGGACCGGCGATGTCAGCAGCAACTCGAAGGTGCCGCTGCGTCTCTCCTCCGCGAATAGGCGCATGGTGATCACCGGGACGATCAGCAGCAGCAGGACGGCGGCCTGGAAGAAGTCGGGGATCAGCGACGCTCTCTGGCTGATGAACAGGCGGGCGGTAAAGGCGTAGCCCATGATCAGCAGGAAGGTAGCGACCACGACATAGGCGATCGGCGAGGTGAACAGCGCTTTCGCTTCCTTGCCGAACAGCGTCACGACCCGCCTCATGCCGCGGCCCCGCCGGTGAGGTCGAGGAACAGGTTCTCCAGATCGACGCGGGTTTCGGTCATTTCCAGCAGCCCGACCCCGCCCATGGTGAGCGCGGCGGCGATGTTCTCTGCTGCAGAGCCCTCCGCGATCTCGACGACGAAGCGATGGGTACCGTCTTCGCCGGAAGCGGCAGAGACCACGCGCACCACGCCGGGGGCAGACTCGATGATCGTCTGAACCGGTTCCGCAGTCGACGCGCGAACCCGCAGGCGCAGGCGCGGATGGCCGAGTTGGTCGAGCGATTCGACGGCGAGCAGGCGTCCCTGCAGCAGCACCGCCACCCGGCTGGCGACGCGCTCGATCTCGCCCAGGATGTGCGAGGTCACCAGGACGGTATGGCTCTCGGCGAGCCAGCGGATCAGTTCCCTGAGCTCGATGATCTGGCGCGGGTCGAGACCGTTGCTGGGCTCGTCGAGGATCAGGAGTTCGGGTTTGTTGAGCAGCGCCTGGGCGATGGCGACGCGCTGGCGATAGCCGCGCGAGAGCTTGCGGATCGCGCGCCGCCGCATCGGCTGCAGCGACAGCTTCTCGATCGATGAATCGATCGCCTCGCGGAGGGGCGACCCGTAAAGGCCCTTGATGCGGCCCATGAAGGCCAGGAATTCGTCGACGGTCATGTTGCCGTAGAGCGGCACGTCCTCCGGCACGTAGCCGATGTGACGGCGCGCTTCCAGGGACTGCTCGACGACGTCGAAACCGGCGATGCGCGCAGTTCCGCCGCTCGGCTGCAGATAGCCCGTCAGGATGCGGAGAATCGTGGTCTTGCCCGAACCGTTGGGGCCCAGAAGGCCGAGAACCTCGCCTGCGCCCACTTCGAACGAAACATCGTGGACGGCGCGGAACGGACCGTAATCCTTCGTAAGATGTTCGGTAACGACGACCGGCGTACTGATGGTGTGCGCCTCAGGAAAAACGGCCGGGGCATTTCTGCCCCGGCACAAGCTTCAACCAGTGTGATTGTCGGTTCGTTCTTGTTGCCCGATTACTCGTAGAAGTCGGGGGCCTTCTTGGCGGCCTTGAACTCGTCCGGATCGTGCGCCGTGAAGAACTGCGCACCTTCCGAAGCCCGCATGTAGCGGATCCAGTCGTAGGATTCCATGATGCCGGCCGGGTTGTAGGCCAGAACCAGGTTCGGCGGCAGGTTCTTCTCGACGTTCTCCTGGAAGTAGACATTGTCACCGACCAGAATGACCGACCCCGTCTTGGGCAGGCGGACCAGCATCATCTGGTGGCCCCGCGTGTGGCCCTGCCAGCTCTTCACGATCACGCTGCCGTCACCGAAGATGTCGAAATCCTCGTCCTGCAGGGTGACCATCGTCATCGCATTCGGCTGCCCGCTGCCGACCGGAGCGCGAAGCACCCAAGCGTCCTGCGGGATGAAGGGACCGGTGAACGGATCGTCCGGCCACATGGCGTAGTCGATCTCGTCCTGCTGGATGATCAGGGTCGAGTTCGGGAACTTGCCGACATTGCCGCCATGGTCGAGATGCATGTGGCTGACCACGACATAGTCGATGTCGTCAGGGGTCAGGCCGATCTTCTCGAGCTGCACGTCAATGGCAACATCTGGGGTGTTGACGGGCTGCGCCCCGGTGAAATTCGGGCCCCAGTAGCTCGGGTCGGTGATGATCTTGTCGTTGTTGCCGGTGTCGAAGAGGACGTTGCCCTTCGGATGCTGGATCACATAGAAGCCCACCGGGATCTGGATCGGCGGTTCCATTTCGGCGAAGTTCTGAAGCACGCCCTTGCCGATGGTCAGCGCTCCGGAACTGAACCGGTAGAGCTTCATGCCGTCAGGCGACTCGACATGCCGGGGTGTCACGTACGAACCGGCCACTGCGTCCGTAGCCAGTCCTCCCATCAGAATCGCGAGCGCGGTTCCGACTAGTTTCCAACTTTTCATTGTCTACTCCCTGCCTTCACAATCGCCGCAGCCACCCCTACTCCCTTGGGTGGAAGGCACCGGCGGACCGGCGCCGCGGCCAGACGCCCCACGAAGGAGCAGGGGGCATTGTGCCCACCCGCCGGGTGCGCGTCTACAGGTTATTTGCCGAAAATCCGGGCAATACTCAACCCGGGAGGCCCGAAGAAAGCCGCATTCCCGCTCGTCTTGGTCAATGTAAAACGTCGGATAAGAGGAAGAGAAGAGGCAGCCGAAGTCGCGCGCGCGAAACCTTGCGTTTCGCCCGATCAATACTTCGTATTATACCGGTATGTTGTGAAGCCTACGGTACCACCTCGAAAAACGGCGGGACAACCGGGAAGGCAGAGCATGCTTGGCGAAAAGCGCATGGCAGCCGCGCGTTGTGGTGGAGGCAAAGGCCGCTTAGCCTAGGCCGCGGAGGACGACGGGGCACGCACAAGGGGGACAGAGTTGAACAGTCTCGATCTCGCCATCATCGGCAACTGCGCATATTCGGCACTCATCGACCCGGTGGGGCGGATCGTGTGGTCGTGCCTGCCGCATTTCGACGGCGACCCGGCGATGAACGCGTTGCTGAACAACGGTGCCGAGGACGGTGTTTTTGAAGTCACCCTCGAAGGCCTGGTCAAGCATGAGCAGCGCTATCTCCACAACACGCCGATCCTGCTGACCCGGCTCGAGGACGCCCATGGCGGGGCGGTGGAGATCGTCGACTTCGCGCCGCGCTTCAAACATTTCGGTCGCATCTACCGGGCGCCCCAGATCTTCCGGCGGATCACCCGCATCGCCGGCCTGCCGCGGGTCTGCATCCGCCTGCGGCCGACCTTCGAGTACGGGGCCGTCCGGCCGCAGGTCAATCGCGGCAGCAACCATATCCGCTACGCCACCGAGGCCCTGACCCTCCGCCTCACCACCGACGGGCCGGTCTCTTACATTCTCGACGAGGTCGCCTTCCCGCTGGAGGGGACCGTCAACATGATCCTCGGCCATGACGAAAGCCTGACCCAGTCGATCGCCGACACCGTGCGCGAGTTCGAGGAGAAGACCGCCGACTACTGGCGGGAATGGGCCCGCTACTTGTCGATTCCGTTCGAATGGCAGGAGGCGGTCATCCGGGCGGCGATCACCCTGAAGCTGTGCAGCTTCGAGGAGACGGGGGCGATCATCGCCGCCGCGACCACCTCGATCCCCGAGGCCATCGACAGCGGTCGGAATTGGGACTACCGCTATTGCTGGCTGCGGGACGCCTATTTCGTCGTCCACGCGCTGAACCGGCTCGGTGCCACCAAGACGATGGAGGATCATCTCCGCTATATCGGCGCGGTGGTGTCCGCCGAGACCGACGGCGCCCTGAAGCCGCTCTATTCGATCAATCTCGGCAAGTCGCTGGAAGAACGGATCGCCGCCGACCTCGGCGGCTACCGCGGCATGGGGCCGGTTCGCGTGGGCAACGCCGCCTATACCCAGCTTCAGAACGACGTGTATGGCAGCGTGATCCTTGCCTCCAGTCAGGCGTTCTTCGATCAGCGCCTCATCAATCCGGGAGGCGCCGCGCTGTTCGAGCGACTTGAGCCTCTCGGAGACCGTGCGGTGGCGTGTTTCGACCAGCCCGACGCTGGCCCGTGGGAACTGCGAGGTCGCGTTCGGGTCCACACCTATTCGAGCGTGATGTGCTGGGCGGCCTGCGACCGGCTGGCCAAGATCGGTGCCCGCCTGGGGCTCGTCGACCGGGCCGATTTCTGGCGCGCCCATGCCGACCGCATGCGCTCGGTCGTCCTGGAGGAAGCCTGGGATCCGAAACAGGAAACGCTGGTGGAGAGTTTCGGGGGCTCGGATATCGATGCCAGCGTGCTGCTGGTGAACACGGTCGGGTTCCTGGAGGCGGACGATCCGCGATTCGTCAAGACCGTCGCCGCGGTCGAGAAGGGGCTCAAGCGTGGGCGGCACCTGCTGCGCTATGCCGGCGAGGACGATTTCGGTGTGCCGCAGACGTCGTTCACCACATGTACGTTCTGGTACATCGACGCCATCGGGGCGCTGGGAAGGACGGGCGAGGCGCGCGAAATGTTCGAGGAAC
>PBKC01000045.1 GCA_002721365.1 Rhodospirillaceae bacterium
CTAACCCCTCCCCCCCGATGGGGTGGAGGGGGACTTATTGTGAAGCTCGCCACACGCTCCCTCCCTCTCCGCCCCATTGGGGGGGAGAGGGTCGGGGTGAGGTGGGGAACGCCCTGGCCGCAGATGCCGCCCCTGGGTTCCCACCTTCGCGGGAACGACGAAAATCTTTCCACCCGTCCCCTCACGCGATCTCGAAGATGGCGTCGACCTCCACGGCGGCGCGTTGCGGCAGGGTGGCGACGCCGACCGCGGTGCGGGCGTGGCCGCCATTGGCGCCGAACAGGGTCATCATCAGGTCGGAGGCGCCGTCGATCACCGCCGGCACCCGGTCGAAATCCGGGTCGCAGTTGACGAAGCCGCCGAGACGGAGGCAGCGCCGGACGCGGTCGAGATTGCCCTCGCAGGCGACTTCCAGCGCCGCCAGTAGGTTGAGGGCGCAGATGCGCGCCGCCTCGCGGCCGGTCTCGATGTCGAAGTCGATGCCGATCTTGCCGGCATAGCGGACGACGCCGTTCCATTCGCAGGTCTGGCCGGCGAGAACGACGATCTCGCCCGCGCGGACGAAGGGCACGAAGTTGGCGATCGGCGCCGGGACGGCGGGCAGCGTGATCCCCAATTCCTGAAGGCGGGCAGCGATCAGACCGCTCATGTCGCCTCGAATCCCCTGATCACCGCATCGCTCTCGGTGACGAAGCCGAACAGCAGCTTGATGTTGTAGAGCGCCGCCTGGGTGCAGTAAGCGGGCGACGTCGTCGCCGCGCAGTCCTCGACCAGGATGGTGTCGTAACCGAGGAAATTGGCGTCCTCCAGTGTCGTCATGACGCACTGGTCGAGGTTCACACCGCCGATCAGCAACGTCTGGATGCCGAGATTGCGGAGGATCGCGTCGAGGTCGGTATCCCAGAAGCCGCTGAAGCGGTGCTTGGTGACGTGGTAGTCGGCCTCGCCGGGATTGATCTCGTCGACGACCTCGGCCCCCCAGCTTCCCTTGCGGAGAATTTCCGAGCGTGTGCCGGGCACCGCCTCGCCCAGGCCGGGCGCGTCACCCTTCGGATTGTGGGCATGGCGGAGCGACGGACTGATGTTGAGCAGGTCCTTCCGCACCCCCCAGTTCACCCACACCACCGGGATCGCATGGTCCCGGCAGGCGGCGACCGTCCTCCTGATCGGCTCGATCGGCGCCCGGTTCGGCGAGATGTCGATACCGCGGGAGTCCATCCAGCCGCCGGGCGTGCAGAAGTCGTTCTGCATGTCGACGACGACGAAGGCCGCCTTGTTGGCGTCGATAACGATGTCCTGGGGTTCCGCCGCGATCGCCGTCCGCCGCACCGGTCGCGCCGGCCGGGTCATGTCGACCTCATGCTCGTTGACGATCCAGCCCTGGTCCGGCCTCAGGCCCAGCAGGGTGCCGTTGGTCTCGCTCATGCTCATCCTCGAAACCGTGACGAAAAGGGATCGGGACCGCCCCGCGCCCCCCGGCGAAGGCGGTCCCCCGGGCTCAGTCGGTCGTGCCGACGACGCCCTTGACCACGAAGTCCATGGTCTCGATCTGCTCCATGCCCAGGGTCTCGCCTGCCGGAACCACCTCGGAGCCGTCCTGTGCATAGATCGGGCCGGCCCAGATGTCCTTGTCGCCGGCGACGATGGCGTCCTTGGTCGCAAGGACCTTCTGCTGTACCTCCTCCGGCACCGCCGCGCCGAAGGGGTCGAGCACGGCCGCCCCGCCGGCGAGATCGCTCCGCACATGGCTCGGCTCCCAGGTGCCGGCCCGGATCTGCTCGACCATGTCGACCATCATCGGCCCCCAGTTCCACGAGACGCCGGTCAGCCAGGCATTGGGCGCACGGTCGCTGATGTCGACATCCTTGCCGACGATATAGACGCCCCGTTTCTCGGCGGTCTGGGCGATGGTGATGGGCGAGTCGACTTGCTCGAAGATCACGTCGATGCCGAGATCGGCGAAGGCGTTGACGGCCTCGGCCTCCTTCGCCGGCTCCCACCAGCCGCCGGTCCAGACGACCGTCGTGGTGACATCGGGATTGACGCTCTGGGCACCGAGGGTGAAGGCGTTGATGGTGCGGAAGAGCTGCGGGATTTGGAACGCACCGACGAAGCCCACCTTGTTCGTCTTGGTCATCGACCCGGCGACCATCCCCGCGAGATACATGCCGTCATCGCTGTCGGCCCAGTAAGTTCCGACGTTGGACGAGGTCTTGAGGCCGCCGGCATGGAGGAACGCGACCTCCGGGTAGCGCTCGCCGACCCGGATCGCATGGTCGAGATAGCCGTAGCTGGTGGCGAAGATGATCGAATGGCCGGTGTTGATCAGCCGCTCCATCACCCGCTCGACTTCGGCGCTCTCGGGAATGCTGTCGAAATAGGTGGTCTCGACGTCGGGCAGCGTCTCCTCGACATACTGCCGGCCGAGCTCCATCGAGTAATTGTAGCCGTAGTCGGCGGGCGGGCCGACATAGATGAAGCCGATCTTGGTATCGGCCGCCGTCGCCGTCCCGGCGATCAGCGACAGCGCGGTCGCCGCAAACACGCGTCTCAGCATCTGTTCCGTCCTCCAGCAGTCCGTGGACCCGAATGGCACCGTCGCGACGCCATTTGTAAACGGTTGTTTATTTCCGCATACGCACGGGACGTGCCAGAGCCCCGAAAGCGCCGGATTACAGGCTCTCGGAGACGCCGGTATGTCAGCCGGCGGGTTCGGTAGGCCTAGATGCTGGGCAGGGTTTCGACGACTTGCTCGAATCTTGGGCGAGCAGATAACCCATGAGCATGTCGTGCATGTGCGCCCGGCGGGCTTCCAGCCAGGCCGGGTCGCCGAGGTCCTTGCGGTACATGGCCGACAGCGTGTGGATGTTCGAGCGGTGGAGGTAGCTCAGCGACACCATCGAGACGTAAAGCTGCACCGGGTCGACACCGGGGCGGAAGGCACCCGACTCCTCGCCCCGCGCCAGCAGGTCGCGGATCGCGGTGTCGAGCGTCGGCGTGAGGTTGGGAACCAAGTTCGAGCGGGCGAGGTAGCGTCCGCCATGCAGGTTCTCGTTGTTGAGCAGGCTGATGAATTCGGGGTGGGTGGCAAAATAGGTGAAGGTGAAGTCGATCAGCCGCTCCATGCCGGTGACGGGATCGAGTGCCTGCAGATTGAGCTTCCGCTCCTCGCCGCGGATGTTCTGGTAGACCGCGTCGAGGACCGCCACGTAGAGGTCCTCCTTGTTCCCGAAGTAGTGGTAGATCATCCGCACATTGGTGCCGGCGCGCTGGGCGATGCGGGCGATGCGGGCACCGCTCAGGCCCTCGCCGGCGAACTCGGCGATCGCCGCCTCCAGGATCTGCGATTTGGTGCGGACGGGATCGCGCCGGACCCCCGTGCCGTTTCTCGATCTCATTCGCGGCTGCGCTCGCTTCGTCGCCAGTCGGGCCAGGCCCGAAAACGAGCGAGAGTACGCGTTCGGCCGGCGACCCGCCAGAGACGGGTACCCCCCTTCTCCTCCCCGGAGGAGAAGGGGCCGGGGGATGAGGAGGGTCCGGCGGAACGACCGGGCTCCGCCGGCGCCAAGCGGGAGGACCCACCGCCCCTCACCCCTCCCCTCGCAAGCGGGCGGAGGGGGACTGATACGCCGGCGCCGAGACGGCCGGGTTGGGCGCGCGTCTTCGCACCCCCTCTCGGCTCACCCGTTGATGATGTAGCCGCCGTTCGGGTGCAGCACCTGGCCGGTAAAGTAGCTCGAATCCGCGCTCGCCAGGAAGACGTAGCAGGGTGCGATCTCGGCCGGCTGGCCGGCCCGGTCCATCGGCACCTGGCCGCCGAAGCCGGTGACGTGCTGGTCGTCGAAGCTCGCCGGAATCAGGGGCGTCCAGACCGGTCCCGGCGCCACCCCGTTGGCCCGGATGCGCCGCTCAGCGAGGGACAGCGCGATCGAGCGGGTGAAGGCGACGATCGCGCCCTTGGTCGCCGAATAGTCGATCAGATGGGCGTTGCCCTTATAGGCGTTCACGGAGGTGGTGTTGATGATGCTGGCGCCTTCCCGCATGTGCCGGAGCGCGGCGCGGGTAAGATAGAAATAGGCGTGGATGTTGGTGCGGAAGGTCCGTTCCCACTGCTCGGGCGTCAGGTCCTCCAGGCCGTCGACCTCGTGCTGCTCGGCGCCGTTGTTCACCAGCACGTCGATCCGTCCGAAGGCGTCGAGGGCGGTCTCAACCACCGTCTCGCACATCGCCGGATCGCCGAGATCGCCCCGCACCAGCCGGCAGCCATGCCCCTCCGCCTCGACCAGCCGACGCGTCTCCTCGGCGTCCTCGTCCTCTTCCAGATAGCCAACCACCACGTCGGCGCCTTCGCGGGCGAAATGGTGCGCCACGGCCCGGCCGATGCCGCTGTCGCCGCCGGTGACGATCGCCACCTTGTCGCGCAGCTTGCCGCTGCCGCAGTAGTCGCAGCGGATCGACACCGGCCGGGGCCGCATCTCCTGTTGCAGCCCCGGTTGGGTATCCTGATGTTGCGGTGGAAACTTCTGGTCCATGACCCTGCCCTCGAAAGAGAAATCCCGGTTCATGGTCAACGCCAAGCGCTCCGAGAGGTTCCCTCGCCTGCCGCAGATCGGGCGATCGTCGCGACAGCGGGGCAGAAGGATTTTTCGACGGCGAGAGTGGTGCGGACGGAGGGACTCGAACCCTCACTCCCATACGGGAAACGGATTTTCTTACCAACTCCGGCTTTCGCCGGCGCCCACGCCGTATCGGCACCGGGCGTTCGTGGTCTGGACTATCCCTTCGCCATAGCCGTCCTCCGGCCTTAGGCGCCGCCCGTCTAGTCTCTACACCTTCCCCGCGTAGGGGCTTGGCTCGGGATCAGCATCGCCACCGGACCAGCCGGCCGGAAGCCTTCCCCGACTTTGAGCGGTTCTGCACCGGCGGTTTCCCGCCGGGCACTCAATCAGCCATCAAGTCCGTTGCGTCTACCGATTCCGCCACGTCCGCATCATCTCACCGCACCGACTTCTGCCACGGCAGCACGCGCGGTGCGAGGAGAAATGCACGGGCCGGCAATCGTTCACCGGTCACGCAGGTGAGTCCTCAGAGATGCGATCAGGCACGATCCACGGCCGGCACGACAGCCATCGCAGATGTGCCGTACCAGATCGTGAAACTCCCCTGAGATAGAAGTGAGGAGCGTGCATTCACACTCCTGGCTTTGAGTCTTCTTTGTTGTCGTTGCAAGCGGCGACATGGCTTCCGGCTTTTCTTTTCGTTGGCGGACATTCCACCGATCTCGGCGGTTGTCCGGCAGTCTCGCCGGTCGCGCTTAACAATCTATTGCTCGTCGTTGACCATCTCGAGCAGTGCGCGGATGCGACGGCGTACCTCTGCCTCCGTCAACCGCATCTCCCGTGCGATTGCCGATTCGGCATAACCGCGGAGAAATTTCGACAATATGGTCTTGTCCTCGGCGGACAGGACCGCCGCAGTCATCGCCTTATCCGACATAGCCAGGTACCCCAGCATAAGCGCACCCTCATTCCCGGGCCGTCATTAACTAATGCCGAATGGGTACCGTCCTACCACGGACGAAGGCTGTGACCCCGATCACAAGGTTATTAGTAATTTCTTAACCGCCGCATTCCGGCCACCCATCCGCCCTCTCAAACAGACGATGAGGTAATGAGTTGCGTCGAAACTAATCAGTCGGGGGTAGTTTGTTCTTCGAATTCACCGCCGAGACCGGCGAGAGCCTCCGATAGGGCTGCGACCGCTTCGTTCAGGCGTTCGGTGTCAGAACTCCGAAGTACCAGGCTCGTCCCGAACCGCTGAGACCGATAGAAAGGGTAACTACCCATCTCGACCTCGGCGAAACGCTCTTGCACCGCGCGGAGCGCGTCGGCCACGGTACCTTCGGGCATGAAGGCGACGATGGTGCGCGACAGCATCGGAGCGCCGCCCACCAGCTCCGCCTTTATGCCGTCGAACATCGCCTGCATGATCTTCGGCACCCCGGCGAATACGTAGACGTTGCCGATCCGGAAGCCCGGCGCACCGCTGACCGGGTTGGCGACGAGCGCCGCGCCTTCAGGCACGTCGGCCATCTTCAGCCGGGCTTCGTTGAGCTGCCCCGACTCGTACCGCGCTTCCATGATCGCCACCGCCTGCGGGTGGCGGATCAGCGGCACGCCGAAGGCCTTGGCGACGGCATCGGCAGTGATGTCGTCATGGGTCGGGCCGATGCCGCCGGTGGTGAAGACGTAGTCGAACCGTTCCCGGCAGAGATTCACCGTCTCGATGATCGTCGCCTCGACGTCGGGAATGACCCGGGCCTCGCGGAGCTGGATGCCGATGGCGGTCAGCCCCGTGGCGAGGAAATGCAGATTGGCGTCCTGCGTACGGCCCGACAGGATTTCGTTCCCGATCAGGATCACACAGGCGGTGACGGTGGATTTCGACATCGGCGCCTCCCCGTTCAGCCTTTCGCCGGCAACTCGATCTCGCTCAGACTGTACAGCAGGCGATAGATGCCGACATCGGGCTTCGTCGCCCCCTGAGCCGCGAGCGACGCATCGGAGAGGAGATCGGCGCGCGCGGCCTCGACCGGCCCCGCCTCCACGCCTTCGAGCAGGATCACCCAGTCCGCCACCTCGTCCGGCTTGTCGCGGATCGACTTCTCCTTGGTCTCGGCGCGACTGGCGGTCTGATCGGCTTCCAGGAGGTGAACGGCCACGATCCCCGGCTGCTCCGCCAGCGCCGGGAAGGCGGTCTCCGCCAGCCATTCCCGAAGGGCGTCGGCCCGGCCCGGCGCGGCCGACAGGCGGAAGGTCGCGATCACCGCGCCCTCGCCGCGCCCCTGGCTCAAGGTGACGTCGCAGAGCGTGCGGTTCGAATTGCGGAAGTTGGCGAGACTCCGTTTCGACCACGGCGTCGGGTCGTTGAGCCGGTCGAGATAGGGCTTCGACGTCAGCGTGCCGACGTTCTCGGTCTCATAGAAATTGAAGTATTTCGGCGTCCCCGACAGCGCCGTGTAACGGCGGCCACGGAGGAATCCCGGCACGCCGACCCGCTCGGGGATGTGCTCGTAGACGTGCCAATGGTTGAAATCGGCTTCCCCCTCCGCTGTTATGTCGTTCCAGAAAGCCATTACCCCTTTTCCCAGCAGCGGCATGTGCGCCCTCCCCTTCTTATCGTCGGCATTTCCTTGTCGACGCTGGTATAGGCGGCCTCCCGGGTTGTCAACGACCACCGGTCCGGGGGCTACCTGACCGGTGCGGTTCCCGACGCCGTTGATCCGCGGCCGGCTCATCCGGCGCTACAAGCGGTTCCTGAGCGACATCGTCCTCGATTCGGGCGAGGAGGTCGTGGCCCATTGCGCCAATCCGGGGGCGATGACCGGGCTTCTCGCGCCGAACGCGGAGGTATGGCTGTCGAGGGCGAGCAATCCGTCACGAAAGCTCAAATATAGCTGGGAGCTGGTGCGGGTCGACGACGGCCTGGTCGGGATCAATACCAACCTTCCCAACGCCATCGTCGCCGAGGCGATCGCCGCAGGCCGGGTGCCCGAACTCGCCGGCTACGGGTCGATGCGGCGGGAAGTGAAGTACGGCGTCAACTCGCGCATCGATTTGTTGCTCGAGGACCCTGCACGTCCTACATGCCATGTCGAGGTGAAGAACGTGCATCTCCGCCGCGCCGAAGATGCCGAATTTCCCGATTGCGTCACCCTGCGCGGAGCCAAGCATCTGCGCGAACTGGCCTCGGTCGTGCAGGGCGGCGGTCGTGCGGTGCTGTTCTATCTGGTGCAGCGGGCCGACTGCGACCGTATGACCGTGGCGGCGGACATCGATCCCGGCTATGCGGCGGCCTTTCGCGACGCCCGCGACCATGGGGTCGAAGCTCTGTGCTATGCTTGTCGCTTGAGCACGGAAGCGATCAAACTGGACCGGCCACTCGTGGTCGTCGACTGAGAAAACGAGAAGGCACGCCCGTGTACGAAGACACGATCGAACGAGACGAAGCGAAGACCATCGCCCTTCATGGCGAGGAAGACTTCGCGGCGATGCGCCGGGCAGGACGTCTGGCCGCCGAGGTCCTGGACTTCATCACCCCGCACGTCCAACCGGGCGTGACGACGGAGGAGCTGGACCGTCTGTGCCACGACTTCATCGTCGAGCATGGCGCCGTTCCGGCTCCGCTGAATTATCGCGGCTTCCCGAAGTCGATCTGCACCTCGGTGAACCACGTCGTCTGCCACGGAATCCCCGGCGACAAGCGGCTCGCCGACGGCGACGCGCTGAACATCGACATCACGGTGATCCTGGACGGCTGGCACGGCGACACCAGCCGGATGTTCTGGGTCGGCGAGGTCCCGCTGAAGGCGCGGCGGCTGACCGACATCACATATGAAGCGATGATGCGCGGAATCGAGGTGGTCCGCCCCGGCGCGACGCTGGGCGACATCGGCCACGCGATTCAGAGCTTCGCCGAGGGCGAACGCTGCTCGGTGGTCCGGGACTTCTGCGGCCACGGCATCGGCCAGGTGTTCCATGACGCCCCCAGCATCCTGCATTTCGGCCGACCGGGCCGCGGCCTCGTGCTGCGCGAAGGCATGTTCTTCACCGTCGAGCCGATGATCAATCTCGGCCGGCCGGAGGTGAAGGTACTGAACGACGGCTGGACGGCGGTGACCAAGGACCGGTCGCTGTCGGCACAGTTCGAGCACACCATCGCCGTGACCGCCGACGGCTACGAGATATTCACGCTCTCGCCGAGCGGACTGCATCACCCGCCCTACGCCTGACCGCACGGGTGCCAAGGCTCATGGGTGACCCGCGGCGCTCTCCCTCGGATGTGCTCGCTTCCGCCGGTCTGACATTCGCCGAGTCGGCCGACCCCTGGGGCCGGAAGGCCTTCGTCGTCGAAGGCGGCGCCGACCACCACCGTGCGCTTCTGGAGAGCCTCGGCGCCTGGTGGGACGAGTCGGGCAACGCCTGGGTGCTGGAGGAAGAGGATGGCAGCGCCCCGGATGCGAAGGGCGGCCGCGACGCCTCGACCCATGCCGGGCACCGCGACCGGCTGCGCGAGCGCTTTCTTTCTGCCGGCAGCAAGGCGCTCGCCGACCATGAGCTACTCGAGCTGCTGCTGTTCTATTCGGTGCCGCGGAAGGACACCAAGCCGATCGCCAAGGCACTGCTGAAACGGTTCGGCACCCTGGCCGGAGTCCTCGCCGCCGATCCCCGCGACCTCCTGGACATGCCCGACGTCCGCCGCAACAGCGCCGCCCATCTGAAGGCCATCCATGCGGTGATCGAACGGGTGCTGAAGGCGGAGGTCACGGAACGGCCGGTGGTGAGCTCCTGGCAGGCGCTCCTCGACTATTGCGAGGTCGCCATGGGCCATGCCAAAACCGAGCAGTTCCGCCTGTTGTTCCTCGACACCAAGAACAAGCTGATCGCCGACGAGGTGCAGCAGACGGGCACCGTCAACCATACGCCGGTCTATCCGCGCGAGGTGGTGAAGCGGGCGCTGGAGCTCGGCGCTTCGGCGCTGATCCTGGTCCACAACCACCCGAGCGGCGACCCGACCCCAAGCCGGGCCGACATCGACATGACTCGTCAGATCGTCGATGCGGGGCGGCCGCTGGGCCTCGTCGTCCACGACCATCTCGTGATCGGCCGCGGCCGCCACTATTCATTCAAGAGCGAAGGATTGCTGTGATTTCCACTTCGACCGCCGGGACCCACGCCCGATGATCCCCCGCTACAGCCGCCCGGAGATGACGGCGATCTGGGAGCCCGAGCAGCGCTTCCGGATCTGGCTCGACATCGAGACCTATGCCTGCGAAGCGCAGGAGCAGTTGGGCGCCATCCCTGCCGGCGTCGCCGCGGCGCTGCGCGCGCGCGGCCGGTTCGAGATCGACCGCATCGACGCGATCGAGCGCGAGGTGAAGCACGACGTCATCGCTTTCCTGACCAACGTCACCGAGCATGTCGGCGAGGAAGCGCGTTTCATGCATCTCGGCATGACCAGCTCCGATGTTCTGGATACCTGCCTCGCGGTCCAGCTCGTCCGGGCCACCGACATCCTGCTCGCAGATGTCGATGCCCTGCTCGCCGTCGTCGAACGCCGCGCCTGGGAGTTCAAGGACACCCCCTGCATCGGCCGCAGCCACGGTATCCATGCCGAGCCGACGACCTTCGGCCTGAAGCTCGCCGAGGTCCATGCCGAGTTCGCCCGCAACCGCGAACGGTTGACGGCGGCGCGGCGCGAGATCGCCACCTGCGCGATCTCGGGCGCGGTCGGCACCTTCGCCCATATCGACCCCAAGGTCGAAAGCTACGTCGCGGAGAAGCTCGGCCTCGCCGTCGAGCCGGTATCGACCCAGGTCATTCCCCGCGACCGCCATGCCGCCTTCTTCGCCGCGCTCGGCGTCGTCGCCAGCTCGATCGAGCGGGTGGCGACCGAGGTCCGCCACCTGCAGCGCACCGAGGTCCGGGAAGCCGAGGAGTTCTTCTCCCAAGGCCAGAAGGGCAGCTCGGCCATGCCGCACAAGCGGAACCCGGTGCTGTCGGAGAACCTGACCGGCCTCGCCCGGATCGTCCGCGCCGCCGTCAATCCGGCGATGGAGAACGTGGCCCTGTGGCATGAGCGCGATATCTCGCACTCCTCTGTCGAGCGGGTCATCGCGCCGGACGCCACCATCGCCCTCGACTTCGCACTCGGCCGGCTGACCGGCATGCTGGATAAGCTGCTGGTCTATCCCGACCGCATGATGGCGAACCTGAACGCACTCGGTGGGCTCGTCTTCTCCCAACAGGTGCTGCTGGCGCTGGCCCAGGCCGGCATGTCGCGCGAGGACGCCTATGCGGCCGTCCAGCGCAACGCCATGGAGGTCTGGAAGGAAGGCGGCAGCTTCCGTGAGCGCCTTGAAGCCGACCCGGCGGTTACCCGGCATCTCGATTCCGCCGCGCTCGACAGCCTGTTCGACATCGGCCGGCAGCTTCGCCACGTCGACACGATCTTCGCGCGGGTGTTCGGTAAGGACAGTCCGTCGCCGACCGAAGCCTAAGCGCGATGCGCCGCCTCGCGCTCGCGGTCGTCCTGTCGCTGCTGGCCTTGCCGGCGGCGGCCGCGACCGTGATCGAAGCGCGGATCGGCGACGCGCCCATCCGGATCGTCAGCGATGACGGCTTGCGGCGGGTGCTGGTGGAAGGAAGCGCCGGGCGTCGTCTCGTCGATCTGGCGGAGGGCGCGGTTTATGTCACCGTCCCCGATCAGCCGACGCGCAAGGTCACGATGTTCGGGATGCCCAGCCCGACCGGCGAGGTTACCGACTTCTCGATCCTGCAACTCGGCCCCGGCCCGCGCATCGCGGGCTATCCCACCACCCGCTTCCGTCTGATGCTTGGACAGACCGCCTGCACCGAGCTTTACGCGAATCTGGGGCTCGGCATGGAGCTGTCGCAGGTCATGGCTGCATTCGAGTTACTGGACCGGTTCAATGGCCTGGTCCAAGGACCCGCCCGACCCGCCTGCGAGCGCATCCCGTTCCGCAGCTACAGCCGCCTCGGCTGGTCGCTGATGGTGAAGGACACCAATGGTCCGACCGTCAATACGGTGATGATCGAACGCGACGTCAAATCCGGTCCCGGTGAGCTCGCGATCCCGGCCGACGCCGTCGACATTACCGACCTTCTCAAGGACCGCGTCCGGAACCGGGAGGGCGCCGAGTAGAATAGGATCTGAGACCCAACCCTCCCCCCCCGGAGGAAGAGGGCTATGTCGCGCGCGTTTCCTGAACCGTCATTCCCGCGAAAGCGGGAATCCAGGGGCCGCGCCGCTTGCTGGGCCCCCGCCTTCGCGGGGGCGACGGGAGGTGCAAACACTGTCCCCACAAGCCCCTCCCTCCGGAGGAGGGTTGGGAGGAGAACCGGCGTCAGCCCTTCCAGGCAGTGATCGCGGTGAACATGTTGGCGATCATCGTCCGCTCGACCTTCTCGAACCCGGCTTCCGCCAGCAGGGCATCCTGATCGGCGCGGGTGGGGACGACGTTGCCCCAGATCAGCTCGTTGTAGCCGGTCTGAATGGCGAAGTTGAAGGACGGGTCGCGCAATTCATCGAGGTTCGACGGATAGGTCTCGTCGACGATGTAAAGCGGCGCGCCGGGCTTCAGGGCTTTGTGGCAGTTCCGGATGACACTCGGGCGTACCGCTTCCGGAATCTCGTGCAGAACCTCGAACATCGTCACGACGTCGAAGGCATCCCGATGCGCGATCTCGTCGCCGCTCAGCAGCTCTGCCCGGCAGCGGTCGCCGAGCCCTTCCGCGGCGATGGCCTTCTGTGCCGCCTCGATCCCGTGGCGGTCGACGTCGACGCCGACGCAGGTCGCCTCGGGGAACGCCTTGGCGATCTGAATCAGCAGATTGCCCGCTCCGCATCCCATGTCGAGGATGCTGCCGCCAGCGTCCAGGGTCTCCTTCACCCCTGGGATCGACGGCAGCAGCTTACGGGCGACAACGACGTGGAAGCCGGCCGTCATCGCCGCGATCCCATGGGAGAACTCCTCGCCATGGGCTTGATACGTATGGGTATCGCCGCTTCGGAAGAAATCCGAATAACGCCGGAAATCCTCGGCGTAGAAGGTCGTCTTGCCGGTGAAGAACGGCGCCAGATAGCGGGGATGGCCGACCTGGACCAGGATCTGGTCGTAATACGGCCCCAGCACGAATCGCCCGTCGCCGCCATCCTCCAGCAGCCCGTAGGCGAAGGCGGTCTTGCACCAGACATCCACATAGGGCGGGTGCAGGCCGAGATCGGCGGCAAGGCCTACCGGCGTCGCCCCGCCCAGGCGATGAAGCCCCTCGAACAGGCCGAGGTCGATGCCTGTGGCCGCGAGGTGAACGGCGTGGAAGCCCTTGAGATATCCCCAAAGGCGATCCAGCTGCCGTTCCGGCGTCACCTCGTTTGTCTTGCCCCCCTCGTCCGTCGCCATCGCTCCCTCCCTGAGCCGGCCGACGAGCAGTCCCGACCTATTCGGCCATCACCTGCTCGCGGGCCTTGTCGCGCAGCCGGTCCATCTCGAGGCGGACCTTGTGCTCCGTGGTTTCGATGCCCTTGCTCTTCAGGTCGCCGAACACCTTCTCCAGCACGTCATCGTCGCCGGGCCGCTGGAAATCCGAGACCACGACTTCCTTGGCATAGGCCTCGGCCGCCTGGCCGCTTATCCCCATCTGCTCCGCCGCCCACAGACCGAGCAGCTTGTTGCGTCGGGCGACGATCTTGAATTCGAGCTCCTTGTCATGCTCAAACTTCCGCTCGGCGTCCCGTTCGCGGTCATTGAACGTCGTCATACGGTCGTGCTCCTCACAGCGTCATCGGGTTAACAGCACTAAACATAGGAAGGCTCGAAGCCCAATTCATGCCGGCCCCCTTCTTAACCTCCTCGGCCCGAAAACAGTACCCGTAGAATCGATTTCCGACGCATGTGCACCCTTGTCATCCTCCGCCGGCCGGACCATCCCTGGCCGGCGATCCTTGCCGCCAATCGCGACGAGATGATCGCCCGGCCCTGGCGGGCGCCGGGGCGCCATTGGCCGGACCGCCCCGAAGTTGTGGCCGGGCTCGACGAACTGGCGGGCGGAAGTTGGCTCGGCATGAACGATCACGGTGTCGTCGCGGCGATTCTCAACCGGCGCAACAGTCTGGGTCCTGACGCCGAGAAGCGCTCGCGCGGGGAACTGGTTCTGGAGGCGCTGGAACACGCGGACGCCCTCGAAGCGGCCCAGGCGCTGAGCGACCTCGACGGCCGCGCCTATCGCGGCTTCAACATGGCGGTCATCGACAACCGGGACGCCTACTGGCTGCGCGGCACCGGCGATCGGATCGTCGGCGTGTTCCCACTGCCTGAGGGCGTGTCGATGTTCACGGCATACGACCTGAACGACCAGGAGTCGCCGCGCGTCCAGCACTACCTGCCCCGGTTCGAGACGGCGCCGGTCCCGAATCCTGAGACAGGCGACTGGCAGGCCTGGGAAGGCCTGCTCGCGGAAACCGACTACGACCCCGAAGCGGGCCCGCAAGGGGCCATGAACGTCTCCACCGATTTCGGCTTCGCCACCGTTTCCAGCTCGCTGATCGCCCTGCCGGCGATCGGCGGTTCCCATCGGCCGGTGTTCCGATTCGCGGCCGGCCGGCCGGGCACGGTCCCTTATCGCGACGTCCGACGTTAAGGTGTGGCGATGACGATGCGGTACGGTCTTCTCTTGAGCTTCGGCATTCTCTCCTCAGCCACGGCAGCAGTTGCGACGACCGATGTCGCGGGAGGAAGCGCACCCGACTATGTCGGCCGGTTCCTCCACTACGCGACCAGCCGCCGCGACGATATCGGCCAAGTCCGCTACATGTACGCGAATCAGCTCGCCCTCGCCGGGGCCCGGACAGGCCGCATGCCGGCCGGCGCCACCCTGGTCATGGAGGTCTATGTCGGTGCCGACGCGGACGGAGCCGACGGCCCCCGTCTCGGTTCACTCAAGTTGCTGGCGGTGATGGAGAAAGAGGTCCCGACGCCAACCGATTCGCCCGGGGTTGTCGAGGACTGGCGGTTCGGTCTGTTCACGCCAGCCGGGGAGCCATGGCCCGATACAGACACCAGCGCGTGCCTCTCATGTCACCAGCCGTTGGCCAACAAGCAGTTCCTGTTCACCTTCGATTCCCTGAAAGAGGCGGCGACCGGCGTCGAAGAAGACCAGCCCGCACGACCGAATGATTCGTGAGTTCGCCCCGGTCGGACCGGTCCCGCACCGCTGTGGGCGGCAAGGCTTGCTCCGCGTTGTTTCGCCGGCCAAATTCCACTATGTTTCCGGCTGCGAGGAACGCGGCCGCCCCGTTTCCCATTGCACTCGCGTTTGGGTGCGGCGCATCTTCCATTTCAGGATCATCGACTAATGTCCCGTCGCAGGCGCATCTACGAAGGGAAGGCAAAGGTTCTGTTCGAAGGACCGGAACCTGGCACCCTCGTACAGTATTTCAAAGACGACGCCACCGCCTTCAACAACAAGAAGCATGGCGTCATCACCGGCAAAGGCGTGCTGAACAACCGTATCTCGGAGTATCTGATGCTCCGATTGGCGGAGATCGGCATTCCCACGCATTTCGTGCGCCGCCTCAACATGCGCGAACAGCTCGTGAAAGAGGTCGAGATCATCCCGATCGAGGTCGTGGTGCGAAACATCGCCGCCGGCTCGTTCACGGCACGATTCGGCATGCCGGAGGGTTCGTCGCTCCCTCGCTCGATCATCGAGTATTTCTACAAGTCCGACGAGCTGGGCGATCCGCTGGTGGCGGAGGAACACATCACCGCATTCGGCTGGGCGACGCCCCAGGATCTCGACGACATGCTGTCGATGTCGCTCCGCATCAACGACTTCCTCACCGGTCTGTTCCTCGCCATCGGCATCAAGCTGATCGACTTCAAGCTGGAGTTCGGCCGCCTCTACGAAGGCGACGACCTGAAGATCGTGCTGGCCGATGAGCTCAGCCCCGACAACTGCCGGCTGTGGGACGTCAAGACCAGCGAGAAGCTCGACAAGGACCGCTTCCGCCGCGACCTCGGCCGCATCGAAGAGGCCTATCAGGAGGTCGCCCGTCGGCTCGGCATCCTGCCCGAGGGCGGTCCCAGGGACCTCAAGGGCCCGGAGACGATGCAATAGGATGATGAAGGCGAAGGTTCACATCACGCTGAAGACCGGCGTCCTCGACCCGCAGGGAAAAGCCATCAGCCATGCCCTCGACTCGCTGGGCTTCGACGGTATCGAGGACGTGCGGCAGGGCAAGTACATCGAGATCCGGCTCGCCGAGACCGACGCGGAGACCGCCCGCAGCAAGGTGGAGGCCATGTGCAGCCGCCTGCTCGCCAACCCGGTGATCGAGAACTACAGCATCGAACTCGAATGACGGCGGCACGTCCCGCCGCAATGTCAAAATTCACGGCCGTCATTGCGAGAAGCCTAGCGACACGGCAATCCAAGGCGTCAGCCGGCCGGATTGCTTCGCCTCCGGCTCGCATCGACGGTGGAGCGCGCTCAGGGATCCGACCATGAAAGCCGCCGTCATCGTCTTTCCGGGATCGAACTGCGACCGGGATATCGCCGTGGCGCTGGAGGCCTGCATGGGCCATGCACCGGCGATGGTCTGGCATCGCGACAGCGAGTTGCCCGACGTCGATCTGATCGCCTTGCCCGGCGGATTCTCCTATGGCGACTATCTCAGAAGCGGCGCCATGGCGGTTCACTCTCCGGCAATGCGCGAAGTCGTGGCGAGAGCCGAGCGCGGGGTGGCGGTGCTCGGCATCTGCAACGGCTTCCAGGTGCTGACGGAGAGCGGCCTGCTGCCCGGCGCGCTGATGCGGAACCGGGACCTCAGATTCGTCTGCCGCGACGTGTGGGTCCGGGTGGAAACAACGGACTCGGTTTTCACCACCGGGCTCCAGAAGGGCGAATGCATGCGCTTCCCGGTCGCCCATAACGACGGCAGCTATTTCGTAGACGACACGACCCTCGCCACGCTTCAGGACGCGGACCGGATCGCCTTCCGCTACGTCACACCGGACGGCCAGGTGACCGACGACGCCAACCCCAACGGGTCGCGCGCCGGAATCGCCGGCGTGCTGGGGCCCAGCCGCAACGTCCTCGGCATGATGCCGCACCCCGAGCGTCTGGTCGACGAAGCGCAAGGTGGAACCGACGGACGGCGGTTTTTCGAGGGGCTGCTCAACGCGCTGGAGACCGCCCGATGAGCGCCGCAACGAACGACGCCGCCATCACGCCCGAGATCGTCGCCGAGCACGGCCTGTCACCCGACGAATACGACAAGGCCCTGACGCTGCTTGGGCGTGCGCCCAATCTGGTCGAACTCGGCATCATCTCGGTGATGTGGAGCGAGCACTGCTCCTACAAATCCTCGCGCCGTTGGCTGAAGACCCTGCCGACCGAGGCGCCCTGGGTGATCTGCGGCCCCGGTGAGAACGCGGGCGTCGTCGACATCGGTGATGGCCTCGCCGCGATCTTCAAGATGGAGAGCCATAACCACCCCTCCTATATCGAGCCCTACCAGGGCGCGGCGACCGGAGTGGGCGGCATCCTCCGCGACGTCTTCACCATGGGCGCGCGCCCGGTCGCCAACCTGAATGCGCTCCGCTTCGGCTCGCCCGAGCACCCCAAGACCCGCCATCTCGTGCGGGGCGTGGTGGCCGGGATCGGCGGTTACGGCAACTGCGTCGGCGTGCCGACGGTGGGCGGCGAATGCACCTTCGACCCGGGCTATGACGGCAACATCCTGGTGAACGCCATGACCGTCGGCGTCGCCCCGGCCGACCGCATCTTCTATGCGAAGGCGAGCGGGGTGGGGAGCCCGATCGTCTATGTCGGCTCCAAGACCGGCCGCGACGGCATCCATGGCGCAACCATGGCGTCGGCATCTTTTGATGAGGACTCGGAGGAGAAGCGGCCCACCGTCCAGGTTGGCGACCCCTTCACCGAGAAGCTGCTGATCGAGGCCTGCCTGGAGCTGATGGCGACCGACTGCATCGTCGGCATCCAGGATATGGGTGCGGCTGGCCTCACCTCCTCCTCGGTCGAGATGGCCGACAAGGGCGCCGCCGGGGTGATGCTCGACATGGACCAGGTACCGGTGCGCGAAGAGGGCATGACGCCTTACGAGATCATGCTGTCGGAAAGCCAGGAGCGCATGCTGATGGTGCTCCGCCCCGGCCGGGAAGCCGAGGCGCGCGCCATCTTCGAAAAGTGGGAGCTCGATTTCGCGGTCATCGGCGAGGTTACCGACAGCCGCCACCTCACCCTCAGGTCCGGCGGCAAGATCGTCTGCGACCTGCCAGTGGAAATGCTCGCGACCGGCCTGCAATACGACCGGCCGTGGGAGACCCCGGCTGCGCCCGCCCCCCTGCCCGCCAGCGTGCCGGCCCTTTCGGTCAAAGACGACTTACTGAAGCTCCTCTCTTCGCCCGACCTCGCCAGCAAGCGCTGGGTGTGGGAGCAATACGATCACATGGTGATGGCCGACACGGTGCAGCGGCCTGGGGGCGACGCCGCCGTCGTCCGCGTCCATGGAACCGAGCGCGGCCTCGCCATGACCACCGACTGCACCCCGCGCTACTGCGCCGCCGACCCGGTGACCGGCGGCCGGCAGGCCGTGGCCGAAGCGTGGCGGAATTTGACCGCGTCGGGCGCCCGACCGCTCGCCGTCACCGACTGTCTCAATTTCGGTAATCCGCAGCGCGCACCGGTGATGGGTCAGTTCGTCCTCTGTATCCAGGGGATGGGTGAAGCCTGCCGGGTGCTCGACTTCCCCGTCGTCTCGGGCAATGTCTCGCTCTACAACGAGACCGATTTCGCGAGCATTCCGCCCACCCCGCAGATCGGCGGACTGGGGCTGATCGACGACATCGGCCGCATGGCCCAGCCGGCGATCCGGGCCGAGGGAGAGACGTTGATCCTGATCGGCGACGGCGAAGGCCATCTCGGCGCTTCCCTCTACCTCAGGATGGCGACCGGCGCCGATGCCGGCATGCCGCCCCCGGTCGACCTGGAGAAGGAGCGGCGTAACGGCGACTTCGTCCGCGGCCTCATTGCCGAGGGCGTGACGACCACCTGTCATGACGTTTCCGACGGCGGCCTGCTGGTCGCGGCGGCTGAGATGGCGATGGCCGGCGGGATCGGCATCGCCCTGGAAGGTCCCGAGGACGCCGGCTGGCTGTTCGGCGAGGACCAGGGCCGTTACCTCCTCGCCGTGCCGGAAGACGCCGTGGAAACGGTCCTGAAGGCTGCGCGCTCGGCGCATGTGGCGGCCGCGGCGGTCGGCAGCACGGGGGGATCGGCGTTGACACTCAATGGGGCCAATGCCATATGCGTCGACGAGTTGAGAGCCGCCAATGAGCGCTGGTTTCCGGCCTATATGAGCGGTCCAGTGGAATCCGGGGGAGACGATTGATATGGCGATGGACGCGGTCGAGATCGAACGCCTGATCAGGGACTCGATCCCCGACGCCCAAGTAACAATTCAAGATCTGCGTGGCGACGGCGATCACTACGCCGCCTATGTCGTCTCTCCGGCCTTCGTCGGCAAGACGCGCGTCCAGCAGCACCAGATGGTCTACGCCGCGCTCCGTGGCTCGATGGGCGAGGCGCTTCACGCCCTCGCCTTGCAGACCGCCGTTCCCGACAACGCCTGATCGATCGCCTCTCGAGCGAAGAAGGACAATACGATGGAAACTGCAGCAGCCAACCCGGTGCACGACCGCATCCGCCAGGAAATCGACCGCTTCCCGGTCGTCCTGTTCATGAAGGGCACGCCGGTCTTCCCGCAGTGCGGTTTCTCCGCCGCGGTCGTCCAGGTGCTCACCCATATGGGCGTGCCGTTCAAGAGCGTCGACGTTCTGACCGAGCCGGAAATCCGCCAGGGCATCAAGGAATTCAGCAACTGGCCGACGATCCCGCAGCTCTATGTGAAGGGCGAGTTCGTCGGCGGCTGCGACATCGTCCGCGAGATGTACGAAACCGGCGAGCTGACCGAGGTATTCACCTCGAACGGCGTCGAGCTTCAGCCTCAGGATTGATGCGTGGAGGGCGGCGACGCCCTCCTCTTTATAACGCGGTGCACCAGATCCTCGCATCAAGCGCGAGGGTGACGGCTTCGGCCTACTGAGCTGTCATGCTCGCGCTTGACGCGAGGGTCTCTGCTGTGGGAGGGCGACGGCCTTCCGCCGTCCTACCCCTTTAGCTTCTCGCGCAGGATCTCGTTGACCGCCTGGGGGTTGGCCTTGCCCTGGGTCGCGCGCATCACCTGACCGACGAAGAAGCCGAACAGCTTCTCCTTGCCGCTCCGGTACTCCGTCACCTTGTCGGCATTGGCCGCCATGACCTCGTCGATCTGCGCACCGATGGCGCCGGTGTCGGTGACCTGCTTCAGACCCCGCTCCTCGACGATCTTCCCCGGTGCGTCGCCGGTCTCGACCATCGCCTCGAACACGTCCTTGGCGATGCGGCCCGAAATCGTGTCGTCGGCGATCAGGTCGATCAGCGCGCCGAGGTTCTCTGCCGTGACCGGCGAGTCCTCGATCCCAACGCCTTTCTCGTTCAGCGCCCCGAACAGCGAGCCCGTAACCCAGTTCGCCGCCATCTTGGGATCGCGCCCGGCGGCGACCGCCTCGTAATAGGCCGCGGTCTCCTTCTCGGCCACCAGCACGCTGGCGTCGTAGGGTGTCAGGCCGAAATCGGCGATGTAGCGGGCCTTGCGCTCGTCCGGGAGCTCAGGCAGCGATGCCTTGATGTCGTCGATCCACGCTTGGTCGAGCTCGAGCGGCAGCAGGTCGGGGTCGGGGAAGTAGCGGTAGTCGTGCGCCTCCTCCTTGCTCCGCATCGACCGCGTGACGCCCTGGTTGGCGTTGAACAGGCGCGTCTCCTGGGCGATCGTGCCGCCGTCCTCGATGATCTCGATCTGGCGCGCCGCCTCGTACTCGATCGCCCGTTGGAGGAAGCGAATCGAGTTCAGGTTCTTGATCTCGCAGCGCGTGCCGTAGGGATCGCCCGGCTTCCTCACCGAGACGTTGGCGTCGCAGCGGAGCGA
>PBKC01000046.1 GCA_002721365.1 Rhodospirillaceae bacterium
CCCCCTGCCGCTGGAGGCGGAGTATCGCGAGTTTTGGGAATTCCCTTACTCCGACGAACTCAAGACCGGCTTGATGATCGCGCTGCTGCAGGCGCGCACGGTTTTGGTATGGCTCCGCAACATCCAGGCCGCCGGCGTCCCGCTCGAGCAAGTCGAAATAGTGCCACGCGCAGACGCCGAAGCCGCGCTCACCGCCATCGGGGGAACGAAGGGACCGGAGATCCTCGGTCGGGCACGCGAGGTTGAGTTGGCGATCTACCGCATATCGGCGGCCCTGATGCCACCTGATGTAGGGGACATCGACGAGCAAGCCGCCGCGGTCTATCGCCCGTTCGACGTCATCGAATCGTTCCGTGTCGCAGATGGCGACGAGACACTCACCCTGCGGCCACTCGTCATTTTTGACGACGCCCACAGCCTCCACCCGAGCCAACTCGCCGCCCTGCGCCGCTGGCTGACGCGGCGCGAGCTGAGGGTCGCGCGCTGGGTGCTGACGAGGCTCGACGCGCTAACCCCCGGCGACGTCCTGCTCGACAAGGCGGCCGATGCAGAGGAACCCGGGCTGAAGCGCGCTCGCGAGATCACCGACATCTGGATGCAGAGCAGTGACGATCGCGCGGGCCAGCGCCGCGCGTTCCGCAAGATGGCCAAGGACATGGCTGGCCGCTATCTGAGCCAGATGGAAGTCTTCAATCGGCGAGGCCTCAAAAACCTCGGCGATCTGCTTTCGACCGCTGCCGAGACGATACCGCCCGGCAAGCGTGAGAAGCTGGCACAGCAGGTCGACAGCCTGCAGCGCCGCCTCGGCGTTTCCACCGATCGCCGTCGGGGCCTGGAACAGGAGATTGACGCCTATCTGGCCACCGGTGACGAAAATGGGGAGGATCTGCAACTCGCGATGCTGGCTGTACTCCTCGAACGCTATTCCAAGCGCGTCCCGCAACGCGGGCTCTTCGAGGAGAGTGCCGACGACGCCGAGCCGAGCCGACCTCTGACTGCGGACTCGGGTGTCGCCGATGGCGCCCGTATCCATCTGCTCCACAGGCAGGAGCGACCTTACTATTTCGGCATCGACACACTGTGCGACGCTAGCTCCGAAAATGCCGAGCAGTTCCTCCAGCTCGCCGCCCGGCTCGTGTCGCAGTCGGAGACGCAGCTCATCCGCGCCAAACCTGCGACGCTCAAGAGCGGCGTGCAGCACAAGCTCTTACGCGATCGCGCCGGCGAAATGGTACGCGAATGGGATTTTCCGCAGCACCCGATGGTGCGCCGCCTGGCCGATGGGATCGCGTCGGAATGCCTGGCCAAGAGCCTGGAAAGCAACGCCTCGCTCGGTGGCGGAGCCACGGCGTTCGGTATTCCGCAGGATGAGTTCGACGCGATTCCGGACACCCATCCGCATCTCGCCAGCGCCCTCAAATTTGGGGTTGCCTACAACGCCTTCGTGCTTGTGCCGAACCATGGGACCAAGAAACGGCTTTGGTGCCTGATCGAGCTCGGCGGCGTCCTCCTGCTGCATCACGGACTGACATTGAAGCGCGGCGGGTTTTTGGAACGTCGCGTCGACGACCTCAACCGCTTGTTGGGAGATGTCTGAAATGGCGCGGGATCACCGCTGGGATCCTTGCGTCGCGCATCGCGGCGCCGAAGTCGACGCCTTCATCGCTGACTACTTCGCCGCGGCTGAGCGCCAGATCCTGTTCGTCGCCGGCGCCGGCTTCGATCCTCGCTCTACGGCCGTCGCCACGCGGCTGGCCGCGGCGGGCGCTGCCGTGCGCGCGCTGTTCATCCAAGAAAACCGCCCGAATCCAATCCAGACGCTAGTTGAGCGTGCCGGCGCTAATACTGCCGCGTTGCTGGCCGCTATCGCCGAGCGCGAGGTCGTGGCGGTGGAGATTTTCGGGGGCGATGGAGCGGTTATCGGCGGACGTAACGTCATAGGCGTTCTCAGCCACCAGATGTTCGACGGAATCACCGATGTGGTGATCGACATCAGCGCCCTCTCTGTTGGTACAAGCTTCCCGATCATCCGTTACTTCGTCGAGGGGGCCGAACTGTGCAGGGGACCGCCGAACCTGCACATCTTCGTGGCACACGATCCCACGCTCGACGCCGACATCCGCTCGATCCCGAGCGATGCGCCGGGCTATGTTCATGGCTTCAAGGGCGGTTCGACCCTCGATGGCTTAGCAACTGCGGCCAAGCTCTGGCTTCCGCAGCTCGCCTCTGGCCGCCGCGGCGCGCTCGGGCGGCTGCACGACTTTGTTGCGCCCCACGACACCTGCCCAATCCTTCCCTTCCCGGCCAGCAACCCTAGGCTCGGCGACGCGCTCGCCGAAGAATATATGACTGAGCTCGAAAGCACTTGGACGGTCGACACACGCAACATCGTATACGCTGACGAAGGCGATCCGCTCGACCTTTACCGGACGATCCTGAGGCTGGATGACCTCCGTAAGCCCGTTTTCGCCGAAGCGGGCGGCTCGCTGCTCGTTTTGTCGCCGCTCGGCAGCAAGGTCATGGCGCTCGGCGCTCTGATGGCGGCACTTGAGCGCGATTTGCCGGTCGCACATCTCGAACCTATAGGCTACGATCTTGGCGTGGCGGTCCCAAACGTGATCGCTGCCCCGCACCTCGTTCACGTCTGGTTGGAAGGGGATGTTTATTTTGCGCCAAGGCCAGCGCTGCAAACAGAAGGAGAACCCATACGATGACTTCTGTTGCACAGCCAAAGGTGTTTGGGGCCGGCTTAATCGCGCTTGATCTTGTGGTCGGCCTAGATCCGCAGTCGCCGGTGCGATCCTGGGCCGGCGGAACCTGCGGCAACGTCCTGTCGATACTTTCCTTTCATGGATGGGACGCGTACCCAATCGCACGCATGAACGGCGATCCGGCCTCTGACCGCGTTCGGGCGGACATGACCCGGTGGGGTGTTCACCTCGACTACGCTAGCTGTGGCCCGACCACCCATACGCCTATCATTATCCAGCAGATCCGGCGCGGCCGCGACGGCAAGCCCAAGCACCGATTCTCATGGTCGTGTCCGAAATGTGGTCAGTGGCTCCCCGGCTTCAAGCCCGTCACCACAGCGGTTGTGGAAACGGTTGCACCAGCACTCAATAACGTTTCCGTATTCTTTCTGGACCGACTTTCTCGCGCAACGCTGACGCTCGCCGAGCAAGCTGCCGAACAAGGCGCCGTGGTTGTTTTTGAGCCGTCTGGAAAGGGCTCTGACAAGCTCTTCGCTGAAGCAATCCGCCTCGCCCATATCATCAAATACGCTCATCAGCGTCTCGCCAGTGTCGACGGGATTATGCAGAAAGGCTCCACAACGCTTCTCGAAGTGCAGACACTCGGCGACCAAGGACTGAGATACCGTCACCGCCTGGGGCGAGGCGTATCCGACTGGCTTCATTTGAATGCCGTTAGGGCGCCGCGCTTAGCGGATACCTGTGGCTCCGGCGACTGGTGCACGGCAGGTTTGATTGCTAAGGCTACGTCCGGAGGACTGGCCGGCCTTCGGGAAGGCGGTGCCAAACGAATCCGCGCCGCACTTCGATATGGGCAAGCGCTCGCCGCATGGAACTGTGGCTTTGAGGGGGCCCGCGGCGGCATGTATGCGGTCACGCGCGAGACCTTTCATGAGCAGATCTCCGCTCTGCTCGCCGGTCAGCTCGACAACGTGACAGATACCGTTATCGATACCGGGTTCGAAAGCCTTGTGGATTGTCCAGCCTGTCCGCCAAAGCCGAAACCGCGACCTGCCAGTGCAAGCCGTTCAAAAAGGGCCGCCGCGTAGAGGATCGTCGGGAGCCCAAGGCACAGCAAAGCCAGCGAGATGCCTATCGTGCGCCGTCTCACCGGCTACATGTATCTGCACTTCATCATCCTCCGTGAAGTCACGCGTACAGTTCGCGGCACAGGCATGCGGTTGTGAGGAAGCGGCCAACTGATTGTTTGATGGCGATCTGCTTGGCGAAAGAGGCAAAACAGCGCCGCTCAGCCAGTCGCCGGCCTATTCCACACAAGTTTAGCCAGTTTTCCATCTGACCCCTCGAATAGAGCCGCAGAGATCGACTCCGCTAAGCTCGGATCGTCCAGACGGACGCTCAGATACTCCCGCGGGTTTTCTCCGCTCGTGCGCTCGCGCCAGGCAGCACCCAACTCCGAACGCCCGGCGAACACCCGGAAATCCGGCGCCCGGTCGTTGTCGCGGTTGTCGTTGGGCACGAACCGGGCCTTCACGTCGATGGTGAGCGTGCGAATGGTCCCGGTCCAGCCACCATCCTTGGTGGGGGTGAACGTGCCGATAATCGCCATGGCTCTGCCTCCTTCCGTTGATCGGTCAGCCGCGTTTCGGGGAGGAACGCTCGCGCCGCGCCTTTGCGAATCCGCGGTCGGTGGCGAGGAAGCTCTCCAGCATGTAGGGGATGAGCGCGGCCACGGGCTCGGCCTCGCCATAGGTTTCGCGGTAAAGCTCGGCATAAGCCTGGAGCGCTTTGTTCAACTCGGGCGTGACCGTGATGGTAATCTTGACCGGCGTCCGGTCGGGCAGCTTCGACAGCCTCAGGTCAGGCATGCCTGCCTCCTCCTTCATCCCGGATATGGCCGCAGGACCAGGTCCTTGTGGACGATGACGCGGAGCGGCCAGCCGGGCCGGATGGTGATGGTCGGCTGGATGTTGAGATTGCGCTCAGTGATGCGCTGGCCGGCGCGATTGGTGTCGCGCTGCGCCGATTCCCGGATCGCCCGGAGTAGGTCGCTCTCTTCGTCGCCGAAGGTCAGCTCCGTGCCGACGCCGAGCAACGTCGAGAGGGCGACGCCGGTGATGAGCCGCCAGGTGTGATAATCAACTTCGTCCTCGAGCCCGGCGTAGCCGGCCGTGTCGATCGCCGGCAGGTTCTCGATCACGATCGAGGAGCCGTCCGGCATGACGATCCGGTTCCAGATGACGAGCGCCCGGCTCTGGCCGAACGCCACGACGCTGTCGTACTTGCCGATGAGGCGGGCGCCCTGTGGGATCAGGAGGTATCGTCCGGTCGCGGTGTCATAGACGTTCTCGGTGACCTGTGCGATGACCAACCCTGGCAGGTCGGAATTGATGCCAGTGACCAGGCTCGCCGGGATCACCGTGCCCGCCATCACCTGGTACGGTGAGAGCGGGTCCTGCAACGGGTGCGGGTTGTAGACCTCGTCGTCGACCTTCTGGTTCAAGAAGTCGAGCTTACGGCCCTGGTAGTTCTGGTCCTGCTCCGGGTCGAGCTGGAGACGACGTGTGTTCGGTTGCGCCGCATCCTCGGGAGCAGCCGGTGCCGTTCCCTGCCCTACCTTGGCTTGCGCGGTCTGTTCCCGCGCGGAGATCTGGAAGAACACGCCGGACTCGCGTGCCTGCCGCGCCTGGCGGGCCAGCCTGAGGCGCTCGGCCCGCGCCGCGTCGTCCTCGGCGTTGGGCCGGAACGCCGGCGTCGCCGGCGGTGTCACGCCGAGGTTGCGCTCCATGCCCACGACGGGCGGCCCGACATCGCCCGGGAGTGGCGGCCCGAGCTTCGGCGGTGGCTTCTTGAGGTCGCCGTAGCTGCGGGGCAGCTCCGAGAGCCCTTCCGCGGTCTGCTTGCGGTCGACGTTGTAGAGCTCGTCGGGGGACCGCCCCTTCTGGAAGCTCGGCGGATTGAGCGCCACAAGGGTGGCACCGAGGATCGCCGCAGAGCCGAGCGCCGCGCCGGCGATCAGTACCTTGCGGTTGAATCGCGTGACGGGACGCGGTCGCGCACGGAGCTTCAGCGCCTCCGGATCGGTCTTCGGCGACGGTGCGGTCGGGTCGGTCATCACCGATGCTCCGTCGAGTGAGCCGGCGGCTGGTCGGCGCTCGCCTGACGCCCGTCTGTGCGGCTGATGCGGACGATCTCCTGCGGATCCTGGCCGAGGCGAAGCTCGGCGGCGGCGAACAGGCGGTCGACGATGTAGTAGTTGCCGCGGACCCTGTAGTTGACGAGCTCAGCGCCGCCCTCGGGTCCGATCACGAACAGGGGCGGCGCTTCGCCCTGGTCGATGCGGCGCGGGAACTCGATGTAGACCTTGTGCGTGTCGTCGAACGCCCGGAGCGGCCGCCACGGCGGGTTGTCGCCGGTGATCTCGTAGCGGAAGCGCAGGCGGTCGAGGGTAAGCCCCTCGGCGACCACCGTCGCCTCGGCCTCGCTCGCCTGCTGGTTCTGCCGCTGCAAGGCAATCAGCTCGTCGTTCGGATAGTGCCAGGACACCGAGGCCATGTAGGTGCCCTTGGTGCTCTCCATTTCGAGGTGATAGGCGCGCCGGTCGGTGGTGATGACGAGGTTGGTCTTGAGGTCGGGCGCCACCGGCTTGACGAGCACGTGGACCTGCTTGTCGTCGCCGGTGCCGCTGGGGGTGTCTCCGACCACCCAGCGCACCGTGTCGCCGGCCGAGACCGCGACCAGATTCTCGCCTGGCTGCAGCGCGATGTCGCTCACTTGCTCCGGCGCCGCGTAAAGGCGGTAGAGCGCGCCCCGCGTGAACGGATAGACCTGCACGGCATTGACGTACCCGTCTTTCGTCGGCTCCAGCCGCGCCGCCTTGTTCGCGGCGTCCACGCGGTCTTTCGGTGGGCCCTTGTCGGGCGTCGCCGGCTTGGCGTCGGGCAACGGCTTGAGCTGACCGGGCAGCGGTAGCGGCTCGGGCACCGTGACGATCCGGACCGGCTTCGGCGGTTCCGGTTCGGCGACGGCCGGCGTGAAGTCGCCGCTGTCATAGGAGATCTGCGGCGGCGGCGTGCCCTTCGATGCACAAGCGGCAAGGGCCAGCATTGACACACCGCACAACAGGCTGCGGACAGGAGTCATGGCGTTTCTCCGGGGTTGAGCTCGCGCGACCAGTCGAGGCCGTGCACGTAGATGCCGAGGGGGTTTTTGCGTAGCGTCGCCACGTCGCGCGGCTGGCGGACGACGATGGTGAAGATGCCGGTCCAGCGCTCGGTCCTGGCAAGGCTGCCGTTCGTCCAGTTCTGCTCGGTCCACTTGACCTGGAAGGAGCTGTCCGAGACGCGCACGACGCTCGTCACCTCGACGGACACGCTGCGCTCGCCGACCGCCTTGAAGGGGTCGTTCGAGCGCGCGAACTCGTTCAAGACCTGCGCCCCGCGGTCCGTGGCGTAGTCGTAGGCTTCGAGCCAGTTCCTGCGCACGACGATCGGATCGATGGAGAGCGAGCGCACGTCCCTGACGAAACGCGCCAGGTGATAGGCGATCTCCGCGTCGTCCGGCTCGTACGGCCTGACTGCCGGCCCCACCGCCTGGACGCCGCCGAGCTTGTCAACCTCGACCACGTAAGGGGTGATCCGGCTCTGCCCAGACTGCCAGACGAGACCGGCCGCGAGGCCGGTGGCGAGCACCAGGCTGACGAAGGCCATGAGCCGCCAATTGCGGGCCTGCACGCGGGCGGAGCCGAGCCGCTCGTCCCAGAGCTGCTGCGCCTTCTGATAGGGCGTGACGGGCTCGGGTGTATCGCCATAGCGGTTGGTGGCGCGCCGGAACATCGCTCACTCCCTCTCGGAAAGGTCGGGACTGGCACCGGCGCCGGGCTTGTCGCCTTCCCGGATCGCCTGCCCGGTGGTGTGGATGCGGGCACGCTGGCGTTGTTCCGCGCGCAGACGCCGCGCCCAGACCGGCGCGCCGTCGGCGGACGGCACCATGGGCGCATCGCTTGCGGCCAAGGATCGCCCGCCGCCCGTTACCTGCCACGCCGCCTCGCGACCCCGTCCGGCGCTCTCGGAGAGACCGCCGAACATGCGCGCGCCAGAGGCACGGGCTGTGCCGGCCCCTGCCCTGGCGACACCCGCGAGCCCAGCCGCAACGCCGGCGGCGCCGGTCGCACTTGATGCTGCCTGGCCGAGGCCGTAGGCCGCCGTGGTACCCGCTGTCAGCGCCGTGCCGGCCCGGACGGCCGACAGCGCGCCGGCCCCGCCCATGCGCGCAACGCCGAGCGCGGCGGCGCCTCCGGCGAGCGTTCCGGCCGCAACCGCGCCGGCCGTGCCGACCGCGGCGCCGGCGCCGAGCTGCGGCGCGCCCGACACGAGGCCGGCCGCGATCCCGGGGCCGAAAATACCGAGCCCGAACAGCGCGAGCGAGGCGAGCACCAGCGACATCGCCTGCTCGAGGCTGGGCTCCGCACCGTTCAGCGCGCCGATGAAATCGCCGAACAGGGTTGTGCCGATGCCGATGATGACAGCGAGCACCATGACCTTGATGCCGGAGGCAACGACGTTGCCGAGCACGCGCTCCGCGAGGAACGCTGTCTTGTTCCACAGCGCGAAGGGGACCAGGACGAAGCCGGCGAGCGTGGTCAGCTTGAACTCGATAATGGTGATGAAGAGCTGGACCGAGAGGACCGAAGAAAGCGAGCACGACCACGAGCCAGGCGAACACCAGCACGAGGATGGTGACGGCGTTGTCGAAGAAGGTGGTGAAGCCGAGGAGATCGCCCGCCTGCTTGATCAGCGGATAAGCCGCCTGGAAACCCGTGCCGGCGACGAACCCGGGACGAAGCAGGTCGCCAGGGCTCAAGCTGTTGTTGGTCGCCTGCAGCCCGAGGCCAGAAAACGAGTCAAAAATAGTCCCAGCGAACAGCTGCCAATTATTCAGGATGAGCGCGAACGCACCGACATAGAGTACCTTGCGGATGAGGCGAGCGAGGACGTTGGAGCCTTCGTCCATCGCCCACCAGAGACCGGCCAGCGTGATGTCGATGGCGACCAGGATCGAGGTCAGGAAGGCGACGTCGCCCGTCAGCAGACCGAAGCCGGAATCGATGTAGGTGATGAAGGTCTGCGTGAACTGGTCGATGACGTTCAGGTCGTCCATGACAGCACGCCTTCCTGTCCCGTCTCACTGAAGCGGCGTGTAGGCGGTACCGTCGCCAAGGAAGCGGCCGAACTGGGCCCGCGCCTGCTCCTGTGACGCCGTCGCGCGGGCGCGTTCCAGCGCCTCCGCCCGATACTGGGCCGCGACCATCTCCTGGGTCTGGAGTTGCTGCTTGGTGGACAGCGCGATGAGCTGGTTGGTGGCCTGCAGCGCCTGGAGGTTGCCGACCGCCGCCTGGGACTGGGTGACAAGACGCGCGAGCTCGCCGGTATCGGCCTCGACGTTCTGCACCACCTGAGCCTGCACCAGCATGGTCTGGCGCAGGGCGTCCATGGAATGCATCCAGCGGCCGCGCGCATCACGCCCGAGCTCGTCGCTGGTCACCGTCGCGGCGTATTCCTTCGGGTAGAGTCGCGCGAACTCCCGCTCGGTGGAATCGATCTGGAAGGCGATCCCCTGGGCACGCGCCATCAGCAGGTTGATGCTGCGGAGCGCCGTCACGATCGGGCCGAGGGAGGAGTAGTCGAGGCGCTGGAGGTTCCGCGCCATGTTCTGCAGCATCAGCAGCTGGTTCTGAAGTCTCTGGATCTGGTTGTTGATCTGCTGCAGCGCTCGGGCCGCCTGCAGCACGTTCTGGGAGTAGTTCGACGGGTCGAAGACTACGTCGCCCGCCCCAAACAGAGCGTGTGCCGGCTGAGCCGACGAAAGTGCGAGACATGCCGCGAGGCAGGCAGCACCGAGGTGGCGTTTCATGGTCGATCTCCTTGTGTGGCGGGGAATTCGCGCAGCAGGTCGGCGGCCCAATCGAGCGCCTTCGTCCGAAGCCAGGCCTCGGCGAAGTTCTCCGGTCCGACCCCCGCGAGCACCCGATCGATGAGCGCCTGGTCGGCGGCCGCCGACACGCCGCAGAAGGCGAGCGTCACTGGACCAAGGCCCAGCTCGAACAGCCGGTTGCCGCGGCGGGACTGCAGGTAGTAGTCGCGCTTGGGCTGCGCCGCGGCGATCAGCTCGACTTGCCGCGCATTGAGGCCGAAGCGCTCGTAGGCCTCCCGGCTCTGCGGCTCGAGAGCGCGGTCGTTGGGCAGGAACAAACGCTGCGGGCAGGACTCGATCAGCGCCGGGGCGATACTGCTGCCCGCGATGTCGGCGAGCGACTGGGTCGCGAAGACGACGGCGACGTTCTTCTTGCGCAGCGTCTTCAGCCAATCGCGGATGCGCCCGGCGAACAACGGGTTGTCGAGGAAGAGCCAGGCCTCGTCGAGGACCAGCAGCGTCGGCCGTCCGTCGAAGCGCCCGTCCAGCCGGTGGAAGAGGTAGGTCAGGACCGGCAGGACTGCGCCGGCCTCCTGCATCAGCTCTTCCATCTCGAAGCACTGCACGTCGCCGAGATCGAGCAGGTCCTCGGCCGCATCGAGCAGCCGGCCGTACGGTCCTTCGATGGTGTAGGGCGCGAGCGTCGACCTGAGCGTGTTCGACTGGAGGACGACGGAAAGGCCGGTGAGCGTGCGCTCTTCCGCTGGCGCCGATGCCAGATTGCCAAGCGCGGACCAGACAGCTTCCTTCACCTCCGGGGTGAGCGGCACGGCCTCGTGCGCGATGAGGCCGGCGACCCATTCGGCCGCCCAGCTCCGCACGACCGGATCGTCGAGGTGCCGGAGCGGCTGGAACGACAAGGAGCCGCCGATCCCCAGGGCATGATGCTGGCCGCCCATGGCGAGCACGGCGGCGCGCGCCGAGCCGCCCTTGTCGAAGACATAGACCTGGGACTGCGGATAGCGCCGGAACTGCAGAGCCATAAGCGCGAGCAGCACCGACTTACCAGAGCCGGTGGGACCAACCACCAACATGTGACCGACATCGCTGACATGGGTCGAAAAGCGGAAGGGCGTCGTGCCGGCGGTCTCCGCCATGAAGAGCGGCGGCCCGTCGAGATAGTCGTTCCGCGCCGGCCCCGCCCAGACGGCCGACAGCGGCACCAGGTGCGCGAGGTTCAGCGTGTGGACAAGCGGCTGACGGACGTTGGCATAGACATGCCCGGGCAGGCTGCCGAGCCAGGCCTCGACGGCATTCACGGTCTCGCGGATGGTGGTGAAGCCGCGGCCGTTGATGACGCGCTCGACCGCGCGGACCTTCTCGGCGGCACCGGCGCGGCGTTCGTCCCAGACGGTGACGGTCGCCGTGAGATGGCCAAAGGCGACATGGTCGCCGCCGAGCTCCTGCAGCGCCGCGTCGGCGTCGAGCGCCTTGTTGTCGGCGTCCGAATCGAGGAGCGGCGCCGGCTCGTTGTAGAGCACCTCCCGCAAGAGGGTGATGATCGATTTGCGCTTGGCAAACCACTGGCGGCGGAGCCGGGTCAGCGCGCTGTTGGCGCTGGTCTTGTCGAGAGGCAGGAAGCGCGTCACCCAGCGATAGGCGAAGCCGAGCCGGTTGAGGTCGTCGAAGAGACCGGGCCGCGTCGTGCTCGGAAAGCCGAGGACGCTAACCGTACGGAGGTGCAGATCGCCCAGCATGGGCTCGATCCCGCCGGCAAGCGGCGTGTCGGCCAGCACTGCGTCGAGATACATGGGTGTCTCGGGCACGGCCACAGGGTGGCGGCGCGTCGAGACCGTGGCGTGCAGGTAGGTCAGCGTCTCCGCGTCATCGAGCGGCGCACACTCGGGCATGATCCCGGCCAGCAGGTCGAAGGCGCGCTCCGTCTCGGCGACGAACGCCTTGAGGTAATCGCGATAGTCGAGGCCGCGCTCCTCCGGGGGAACCTCGAGGAGCGCGCGCTCCGCCCGGCTCACTTGGTCGGGTGGCGGCAGGTAGAGGAGCGTCAGGTAGTAGGCACTCTCGAAGTGCTCTCGGTGGACCGCCCTTGCAGCGTCATCGAACGCGCTCGGAGCCTGCTCGAACGCCGCCTGCCGCTCGCGGTCGACCAGCCAGGACGCCGGGTCCGGGAATTCGGACGACGGGTAGCCCGGCGCCTCGTGTCGCTCCGCCTCGAAGAAGAGCGCCCAGCTTCCGCCGAAGCGGCGCAGCACGTTGTTGAGCCGGGCGCAGGTGGCGACCAGCTCCGGCTCGGTCGCGCTCTCCAGGTCGGGGCCGCGGAAACGGAAGCCACGCAGGAAGCTGCCATCCTTGTTGAGCACGACGCCGGGTGCGACCAGCGCGGCCCACGGCAAGTGGTCGGCCAGCAGTGTTGGCTTGTTGCGGTATTCGGCGAGGTTCAGCATCCGAGCCACCCCTTCTGACGGAGGTGGCGGCCCAGAACTTGGCCGAACTGCGGGTCGCGCTTGGCGGCGAAGACCGCCAGCGTGTGGCCGATCGCCCAGACCAGGATGCCGGCGATCCAGAGCCTTAAGCCCAGGCCCAGCGCCGCCCGCCAAAGTGCCGTTCACGATGGCGATGGTCCGCGGCGCGCCGGCGAGCAGGATCGGCTCGGTGAGCGAGCGGTGCAGAGGCACCTCGAATCCTTCGATATGTGCGCTCATGTGACGAGCGCCCCGCCGCCAAAGGAGAAGAAGGCCAGGAAGAAGCTCGTCGCGGCGAAGGCGATCGAGAGTCCGAAGACGATCTGCAGGAGACGCCGGAAGCCGCCCGAGGTGTCACCGAAGGCGAGCGACAAGCCGGTGATAATGATGACGATCACGGCGATGATGCGCGCCACTGGCCCCTCGATCGACTGCAGGATCGATTCGAGTGGCACCTCCCACGGCATGCCGGAGCCGGCGGCAAGCGCGGGAGCAGCGGTGCCGAGGATGATCGCTGCAGTCAGTGCCGGAACTGAGAACCTTCGATAAAGGGGCGAGCGCATCTGGGTCTCCTTCGAATCACGGGGCTTGGAGGCGGGCCGGCGAGAGCTCGACAAGGCGGTAGTCGGCCGTGGCGTCGAGACCGTCGACCTCGGCAATGGTCTCGATCCGGCGGCCCTCGCCGCGGCCGCGGATGAAGACCACGAGGTCGATTGCCTGCGCCACGAGCCGGCGCGGCACGGTGACCACGGCCTCCTGGATGAGCTGCTCCAGCCGGTAGAGCGCGGCGTGGGCGGAGTTGGCGTGGACCGTGGCGATGCCGCCCGGGTGACCCGTGTTCCACGCCTTCAGTATGTCGAGGGCTTCCGGTCCGCGGACCTCGCCGACGATGATCCGGTCCGGCCGAAGGCGCATGGTCGAGCGCACGAGGTCGGCGAGACCGACGACGCCCGGCTTGGTGCGGAGCGCCACGCAATCGGGCGCTGTGCATTGCAGCTCGCGGGTGTCCTCGATCAGGATCACCCGCTCGTCGGCGCGGGCGATCTCGGCCAGCAGGGCGTTAGCGAGCGTGGTCTTGCCCGAGCTGGTGCCGCCGGCGATCAGGATGTTGCGCCGCTCCCGGACAGCCCGCTTCAGCGCATCGGCCTGGAGCGGCATCATCACCTGGTCGGCGACGTAGTCCGCGAGCGTGTAGACCTTCGCCGCCGGCTTGCGGATCGCGAAGCAGGGTGCGAGCGAGACCGGCGGCAGCAGCCCCTCGAAACGTTCGCCGGTCTCGGGTAGCTCGGCACTGACCACCGGGTTGTTGGCGTGCACCTCGACCCGCAGGTGGCTCGCCACCAGCCGGATGATCCGCTCGACCTCGGCCGGCTTGAGCCGCTCGCCCGTATCGACCCTGCCCTCGCCGAACCGGTCGAGACGCAGGCTGCCGTCCGGATTGACCATCACCTCAATGACCGTGGGGTCGGCGAGCGCGGCGCCGATCGCCGGTCCCATGGCGGTGCGCAGCATGGTCCGCCGGCGCGCCCGGCTCTCGGGATGGCTGTAGTGGCCGCTCATGGACCGCCCTCCCCGGCCGAGTCCCGTGCAAACAGCTCGTTGGCGACCGTCCGGCCGTCGGCGAGGCGGCGTCCGACCTGGTCGATGAAGGCCTGGAAGCGCTCCTGCCCGAGTGCCCGCGCCGCCGCCTGGTCCGCCTCGGGCAGCGGCGCCGTAACCGTAAGCTGGTAGCGGATGAAGAGCGCCAAGGTCTCCAGCAAGACCTGCTGGTCGCGCTCAATCCGGCCGAGCTGCCGGCTGATCCGGTCGAGACGGGTCTTGAGCAGGTCGTCGAGCTCCTTCGTGCCGCGCCGGGCGAGGTAGCCGCGGAGCGCGTCGGCCACGATCGCCGACTTGGACGAGCCGGGCTTCCTCGCCAACGCATCGAGCTGCTCGGTCAGCTCGTCGTCGAGATAGAGGTGATGGCGCGGCTTCATTGGATCACCTCAGAAACCCGGCAACAGGTCGTCGTCGCGCCGGCCGGCGTCGCCGTCGATGCCGTAGGCACGTGCGATGCTGGAGAGCCGCCGCACCTGGTCCATTGTCTTGCCCTGCGCCGGTGCGTCGGCCTCGTCATCAAGGAGGTCGAGGTCGCTCTGGCGGACCGGTTCGACCGGCTTCGTGACCCCGGCCTCGGGCATGCCGGGATGGCGCTGCTGCTGAAGGCCACCTTCGTCCTCGGTGTCGTCGAGACCGAGCTCGCGGTCGGCCGCAGCGGCAAGGCGCGCGTCGGTGCCCCGCACCTGCCCTGTCCAGTCGTCGGTGCGCGCCGGCGGGCGGTCGCGGTAGCCGTCGTCGGCGAGCACGGGCGCCGCCACAACGCGGGACGTGAAGTTGGTGTCCTCGTAGTAGCGGAGCTTCTTGGCGCGAATCGGCGGCAGGCCGGAGACCAGCACCAGCTCGTCCGCCGGCGGAAGCTGCATCACCTCGCCCGGCGTCAGCAGCGGCCGCGCCGTCTCCTGCCGCGAGACCATGACGTGGCTGAGCCAGGGTGCCAGTCGGTGGCCGGCGTAGTTGCGCTGGGCCCTCAGCTCGGTCGCCGTGCCGAGCGCGTCGGAAATGCGCTTCGCCGTTCGCTCGTCGTTTGAGGAGAAGGCGATCCGGACATGGCAGTTGTCGAGGATCGCGTTGTTCTCGCCATAGGCTTTGGAGATCTGGTTGAGGGACTGGGCGATCAGGTAGGCACGGATGCCGTAGCCGGCCATGAAGGCAAGCGCCGTCTCGAAGAAGTCGAGGCGTCCCAGCGCCGGGAACTCGTCCAGCATCATGAGGAGCTGGTGCTTGCGGCGCTTCGCCGGGTCCCCCTCCAGGCGCTCCGTCAGCCGCCGGCCGATCTGGTTCAGCACCAGGCGCACCAGCGGCTTGGTGCGCGAGATGTCCGAGGGCGGGATGACGAGGTAGAGTGAGACCGGCCGTCCGGCGTCCACCAGGTCGGCGATGCGCCAGTCACAGGCGGCCGTGGTCGCTGCCACCGTGGGGTCGCGGTAGAGCCCGAGGAAGCTCATGGCGGTCGACAGCACGCCCGAGCGCTCGTTGTCCGACTTGTTGAGGACTTCGCGCGCCGCCTGGGCGACCACGGGATGAACAACCGGGCTCTGCGGCGTGCCGAGATGGTTGGTCGCCATCATGGCGCGGAGCGTGTGTTCGAACGACCTCCGCGGATCGGAGAGGAAGCTCGCGACCCGCGCCAAGGTCTTCTCCTCCTCGGCATAGAGGACATGCAGGATGGCGCCGACGAGCAGGCTGTGGCTGGTCTTCTCCCAGTGGTTCCGCCGTTCCAGCGCTCCCTCGGGATCGACCAGGATGTCGGCGATGTTCTGGACGTCGCGGACCTCGTACGGCCCTTTGCGCACCTCGAGCAGCGGGTTGTAGCGGGCCGAGCGCGGGTCGGTCGGGTTGAACAGCAGGCAATGCGAGAATCGCTGCCGCCAGCCCGCGGTGAGCTGCCAGTTCTCGCCCTTGATGTCGTGGATGACGGCCGAGCCGGTCCAGGACAGCAGCGTCGGGATCACGACGCCGACGCCTTTGCCGGAGCGCGTCGGCGCGAAGGCCATCACGTGTTCCGGCCCGTCATGGCGCAGGTAGTCGCGGTTCAGCCGGCCGAGGAACACGCCGCGCGGCTCGAACAGGCCGGCCCGCTCGGCCTCCTTCCGCGTCGCC
>PBKC01000047.1 GCA_002721365.1 Rhodospirillaceae bacterium
GAGTTCCAGGACATCGTCCACTGCTACTGGCACGATCTGCCGAACGCTCTTGGCGAGAATCGCTTCGATGCGCTGATCTGTCTCGGCAATGCCTTCACGCATCTGTTCGAGCATGATGCGCGCGTCTCGTCGCTGGCCGGGATGTTCCGCATCCTCAAGCCGGGCGGGCTGGCGATCATCGATCACCGGAACTACGACGAGATGCTGGACAACGGCTTCTCGACCAAGCACGAGTTCTACTACACGGGCGAGAACGTCGAGGCCCGGCCGGTGGTGCTGAACGATAAGCTGGCCAAGTTCCAGTACGATTTCCCGGATGGGACGCACTATCACCTGAGCCTGTTCCCGCTCAGGGTGAACTACATGGACGAGCTGTTGCGCCAGGCCGGCTTCGTCGACATCACCCGTTACGGTGATTTCGAGACGCCCTACGAGAGCAGCGAAGTCGATTTCATTCAGCAGGTGGCCCGCAAGCCGGCCAGGAGCTGACATGACCGCTGCCGCAGAGGACTGGCGCCGGGTCGTCGACGAAACCAAGGCCTATTACGACGGCCCGGCGGACGAGATCTATCGGGACATCTGGGGCGAGAATATCCATCTCGGATACTTCACCGCCCCGGACGAATCGCTTCAGCCGGCCATGGAGCGTGCCACCACCAAGATGCTGGCGGGGGCCGAACTCGGTCCGGAGGATTACGTTCTCGACGTCGGCTGCGGATATGGTGCCCTGGCCCGTGACATAGCCCGCCTCCATGGCTCGAAGGTTCTAGCGACGAACATTTCCGAGCGCGAGCTCGCACACGGCCGGGAACTGACCAAGGCGGCCGGACTCGATGATCTCGTCGAGTTCGGCTATGCCGATTTCCACGAGCTCGATTTCCCTGACGGGCACTTCACCCGCTATTTCTCGCAGGAGGCTTTTCTCCATGCGGTCGACAAGAAGCGGGTGCTGTCGGAGGCGCGCAGGGTTCTTGCCGATGGCGGGCTCCTGGTGTTCACCGACATCCTCGTCAGGCATGGGACGTCCGAGGAAGATCGCGAGAAGATCTACGCGCGGGTGAATTCCACCGACATGTGGGACAGCGCCGACTACGTGTCGGCGCTGGAGGGATTGGGCTTTACCATCGTCCGCCACGAGGACTGGTCCGAGAACGTGGCGCCGACCTATGCCTGGGTGCGGAGTCAGCTCGAAGCGCGCCGCAGCGAATATGAGGAGCGCATCGGCAAGGCCATTGTCGATCGCACCTCGGCATCCCTGCAGTTCTGGGTCGACTCCGGCAATGCCGGGAAAATCGGCTGGAACTATTTCGTCGCCCGCAAATAGGCGGATTCGCTGACGGGTTCTGGAGCGGGCCGCGGCATCGTGCTGCGGCCCGTTTCGTTTCCGTGCCAGACGATAGTCGTCTCCGATAACGGCCGGCCCGTGGCCGCCGTTTCCGTCTCCGGCAGAATATCCAGATTGGGCCATAGCCCGTCGCCGAGCGTCTTCGCATAGGCTGCGGGAAGACCGGCTGCGGCCATGGCTTCCGCTGCCGTGCCGTAGTCGTACTGAAGACTGTGTGTCTCGATCCTGACGTCCGATCCTTCGGGTGTCAGGAGCGCGAACCACACGCGCGGCGTACCGTCATTGGCCGGCATACCGATCACCCCGGCGTTGTGCCACAGCCGGTCGCCGATGACTTGCGTGAAGGGAAGGCCACAATGGCCGCCGATGATCGCATCCGCATCGCCGAGCTCGAATTCAGCCTCCTTCTCGGACAGGGGAGTGGAGGCGAAGACGAAGCGGTTGATGGAGGCGACCGAACCGTGGACGACCCGAAACCGGCGGTCCGCCATCCGGAATGAGAGGGCGCGCGGAAGATCCCGCATCCACTGTTTGGCCGCTGCGGAAAGATGATTGCGCGCATAGGCGAACCACTGAACCGACAGGAGGTCGCAGGCACTGCCTTCGCTGAAGCCGCAACCGCAGTCGTCGGTACCGAAACCCAACGATTCCTCGCAGTTTCCCATGACGACCGCCATTTCCGATCGGCGGATCAAGGAAACTGTGGCTTCCGGGTCGGCGCAGTAAGCGACAACATCGCCGGTGCAGATGATGCGAGACGGGGAAATACCGAGTTGGTCGGCTCGGGCGAGCAGGGCTTGCGTCGCCTGGAGATTGCTGTAAGGGCCGCCGAAGACGAGGGCGGGACCCTCAAGGGTACCGAGATCTTTTACGGCTTGCTCCAAGTGCGCGCTCCCGCTGGCGTTGGCCGAAGCCCCGAAAGGTCCCTCGCAGACCTCCACCGTTGGCAAAGCCTAGGCGAGAGGCGAGGGAAAGTCACGGACGGCAGCGTTGCAGCCTTCGTGGGGCTTCCCTTCGGTTGCAGGCGGAATGCAACCGGGTCTCGACAAGCGGGAAGGCCGATTCCGTCCGAAGTCATATGACTCCTCGCGGGAACCGTGACGCCCCGGACGGCCATTCGCGGGAGCAGGCCGGGGATGGTGGCATTCAGCCATCGAGCGGAACGCCTCGGGAAACCGCAACTCAATATAAATAATTTATAGCGAGAATGCGTGTCGGGAAGGAGAGCATTTTCGCCACAGATTTTCCGCTGGGTTAATTCGGAATCGGTCTAACTCTATATATAGACAGTATGTCTCTGAAATAACACGATTTTCAACCAACAATCTCTTGACCCGATAGGATACTCGATAGAAACTATCGGAAACTCGCTGGATAGGAGGCCGCCGAGGCATGCCCAGAGGGCGACGCCGGATCATGACGGAAGAAGAGGTCGCGCTGGCGCTCGATCACGTCGCGCGAAGTCGCTATCCGGAACGCGACCGTGTGCTTCTTCTGCTCTTGACTGACGGGGGGCTCCGTCCGCGCGAGATCGCGGACATGCATTGGTCGATGGTTGCCGGTGAGGATGGCCGGATCGGTGATGCGATGCGTCTGGGACTGCATGCCGGCGGTCGCTCGGTATCGATGGGTCGGCGTCTGAAGGCGGCGATGCATGCCTATCGGCGGGTCGCGCCGAAGACGGAAAGTGGCTTCATGTTCGCCACCGAACGGGCCGACAGGATGAGTCCGGGAACGGTGTCGATGTGGTTTCACCGCTTGCTCAAGGACTTTGATGCCCGGCCCGGCGGGGGGACACAGGCGGACCGGGAAGACCCAGAGGATGAGCCGGATTTGAACGAGGGTGGGGCGGGGATGAGAAGCACGAATGAAAGCCCGGCCGTTGTGGAGGTGGCCGTCGACGATCGGGACGAAATGGTCGTGGAACAGCCGGCCGAAGCGGATCGTGAGACCGTTTTCGCTTGCGTGCGAAGCGCGCTCAGGAACGCGACCCGGGCACGGAACAAACTCGCGATCGTTTCGATCGACCTCGACGGCTTCTCCCGAATCAACACCGTTTTCGGTGAAGGGCTCGGCGACCGGGTCCTGGGGCAATCCCACGCCAGGCTCAGCCAGGTGGCGGGCAATACCCAGAACGTCCTCCGCCTTTATGGGGATAAGTTCGTCGCTCTGCTGCCGGACCTGGCGTCGAAAGCCGACGCTTCGGTCGCGGTTCGCCGGATCTGGGACAGCTTTCACGAGTCCATGGTCTGCGGCGGTCAGAATGTCCGCATCACGGCCAGCATCGGCGTCAGCGTCTATCCCGACGACGGCCGGGACGCGGAAACCCTGCTCCGCCATGCCGACGCGGCGCTGCACGCGGCGAAATCCGAGGGGCGGGACCGGTTCGTCTTCTTCTCCGGCCTGCTGACCAAGACTTTCAGCGAAGAGCTCGATCTCGAGGGGCGTATGCGTGAGGCGCTGGAGACGGACGCCTTCGTTCTCCACTATCAGCCGACGGTCGATGCCTTCACGCGACGGATCGTCGGCGCCGAAGCACTGATTCGCTGGGAGATTCCCGGTGGTGGCCTGATTCCGCCCAACAAGTTCATCCCGACCGCCGAGCGCAGCGGGTTCATCGGCCAGCTCGGCCGCTGGGTCCTCGAATCGGTTTGCCGCCAACTCAGGAGCTGGCAGGAGGCCAAGCTGCCCGTCGTGCCGATCTCGGTGAACGTCTGCGCGAGCCAGCTCAAGGACCCGAACTTCGGGTCTCTGATCAAATGGGTGCTGGAGGAGAACAAGATCGATCCCCGCCTGCTCGCGATCGAACTCACCGAAAGCATCTTTCTCGACGACACCGAATACGTGATCGACAGCATGCGGAAGCTGTCGACATTGGGGGTGCACTTCTCCGTCGACGACTTCGGAACCGGCTATTCGTCGCTCCGCTATCTGCGGCAGCTTCCGATTCATCAACTGAAGATCGACCAGTATTTCGTCCGCGACCTTGACGAAGATCGTGACTCGGCGGCGATGGTGCGGGCGATCGTCGCCATGGCACAGAGCATGGGCATGACGGTCGTTGCCGAAGGAGTGGAGAAGGAGGAGCAGCTCACGGTGCTGCGCGCCTACCAATGCCAGCAGGCGCAGGGCTACCTGTTCCACCGGCCGATGCGCGGCGATATCCTGGCGGCCACGGTCGGGCAGGAAGCCGCCCAGATTTCACGGCTGTTCGATCGTCCCCCGAGCGCCCGCGGCGTCCTTCCACCAGACATCGTATAGTCCGCCGCCAGATTCGCCTAAGACTCGCGACCTGAGCCGGCCTGCGCTACGCTTTTTCCACAATAAAAAGCGTACGCGTGGGGAGGATTCAGGTCATGAAGGCATTAGGCTGGATTGTCGGACTTATTGTGGGAGCCGTTGGCGGCATCCTGGTCGGGATATACGTTCTGGCTCCGGACGGCGGTGATGCTGAGGCGACCAAGGCCGTTTCGGGCACGACGGGCGAAGAGGAGCCGTCGGCGGAGGCAGCCGGAGCCAACCAGGGAACGGTTGTGCGCTGGCGGATGGCCAGCACCTTCGCCAGCCAATGGCCGATCCATGGCGACCTCGGCGTCATGCTGGTCGAGAACATCGCCAAGGCGACCGGCGGCACGGTTCAGGTGAAGTACTTCGAGCCGGGGGCGCTCGTCCCGGCGCTGGAGCTGTTCGACGCCGTCTCGGCCGGCTCGGTCGACGCCGGCTGGTCGAGCCCCGGCTATTGGGCGGGGAAGGAAGCGGCGACGCCGCTGTTCACCACCGTGCCCTTTGGCCCCAACATGAGCGAGTATCTCGCCTGGCTCTATGGCAGCGACGGCGAGGAGCTGTTCCGCGAGCTTTACGCCAAATACAACATCATGGCGCTCCATTGCGGGCTGCACCCGCCGGAAGGTTCGGGCTGGTTCCGCGAACCCATCGAGTCGCTGGACGATCTCAAGGGGCTGAAAATGCGCTTCTTCGGACTCGGCGGCCGGGTGATGGAGAAGCTCGGCGTGTCGACCCAGATGCTGGCCGGCGGCGACGTCTACCCGGCGCTCGAGCTCGGCACCATCGACGCGCTCGAGTCCTCGATGCCGGTGAGCGATCTCGCCCAGGGCTTCTACCAGATCGCCAAGCATTACTACCTGCCGGGGTGGCACCAGCAGACCAGTCTGTTCGAGTTCATCATCAACATGGACCGCTGGAACGCGCTGACCGACACCCAGCGGTTCCAAATCGAGATGGTTTGCGGCAACCACTTCAAGGAAGGGGCGGCGATGGGCGAGACCATGCAGGCCGCGGCGATCGCCGAACTGCTCGCCAAGGGCACGCAGATCCACGAATGGCCGCCGGAGTTCATCGAGGTATTCCGCCAGGCCACGGCGGAAGTGATGGAGGAGGAGGCTGCCCGCGACGAGACCTTCGACAAGGTCTGGGCGTCGATGAAGGCCTTCCGCGAGGCTTACGCGCCGTGGCGGGACATGGGCTATCTGAAGTGACGGAATCCCTGGGGACGGCGATGTTTAAGTTGCCGTAGCCAGGACATCGAGAGCCAGAGCGTGGAGTGCCGGATCGCCCGCTGCGACGATCCGGCCGCCCTGGGCGGGGTCGCCGCCGTCCCAGGTGGTGACGATACCGCCGGCGCCGCGGATGATCGGGATCAGCGCCTGGATGTCCCAGGGCTTGAGGCCAGCTTCGACCACCAGGTCGACAAGGCCGTGCGCGAGCATGCAGTAGGCGTAGCAGTCGGTGCCGTAGCGGGCGAGTCGCACCTGGGGACGGAGGGCGGCGAAGGCTTCCTGCTCCGCCGCTTCTTCGAAGAGTTCGGGCCCGGTGGTGCAGAGGACCGCATCCTTCAGGCGTTCGCAGGGGCGGGTCTTCAGTCGACGGTCGCCCAGGAAGCTACCGCCGTCATGCCCGACGAATCGTTCGCCGGTCACCGGCTGGTCCATCACGCCGACGACCGGGCCGCTGCCGTCGTTGAAGGCGATCAGCGTGCCCCACAGCGGTACACCGATGATGAAGGACTTGGTGCCGTCGATGGGGTCGAGCACCCAGCAGCGGCCACCCCCCGCGTTGGCGGCGCCGTGCTCCTCTCCCAGTATCCCATGGTCGGGATAGGTCTCGCCGATCAGGGCGCGCATCGCGGCTTCCGCCTCGCGGTCGGCGACGGTGACGGGCGAATAGTCCTGCCGGTCCCCCTTGTCGACAACGTCGAGCTGGGCGCGGAAATGGGGCAGGGTATGGGTGCGTGCGAGGTCGGCTAGCCGATGTGAAAATTTTATAAATTCAATATATTGAGACATTTTTCTTAGATTTCGATGCGGATTTTCCGGTGTTGGGCGCGGCACGGTTTTTCACCGTCCGCCATGGCGCGCAGAATGGGCACGGACCCGTCCCAATGGCAACAACGCACGCTCGGAGGAAACCATGCGCAAGATCCGTCTGACATTCGACACCGTCACCGTCAGCGCCACCCTGAAGGACACGCCGACGGCAAACGCCATCTGGGACAGCCTGCCACTGCGAGCCCAGGTCCAGACTTGGGGCGATGAGGTCTATTTTCCAATTCCGGTTAATGCGGCGCCGGAGCCGGATGCCCGATCCGTCGTCGAAGCCGGCGAACTCTGCTACTGGCTGAGCGGCGCCTGCATCGCGATCTGCTTCGGGCCGACCCCTGTTTCTCGGGGCAACGAAATCAGGCTCGCCTCCGACGCCAATCCTTTCGGTCAGATGATCGAGGACCCGGAGATTCTGCGGGTCGTGTCACGTGGCAGTTCGGTCGCGGTTGAACGTCTGGACCCGCCGGATGCCGGCGACGGGCCGCCGATTGCGCTTCGCGGCGTCTGAGGGCGAAGTCGCGGTATCTGAATCGGTCAATCGCTTGATTGGCGCCGGACTTTGGCCCACCATTCCGGTTCTTCGGCAAAGCCGGGTAACCGGCGAGGGTGCCATAACCCTGTTGTTAGGAAACATGGAGGAGGCGTCGATGGCTTTTGCGGCCCGTTGCTCTGCAGTCATGGGATCTCTGGCGACCGCGGCCGTCTTGTCGGCCTCGGCGATCTGCACACCCGCCCTGGCCCAGGACGACACCGGTCCCCTGCGCATGGGGTTCGTGACCTTTCTTTCGGGCGGGGCCGCCGGCCCGTTCGGCATTCCGGCACGCAATGCCGCCGAGATGATGATCGAGGCGATCAACGCGGGCGAGGTTCCGGCACCCTACAACACGCCCGGCATCGCCGGCCGCCAGATCGAGCCCGTCATCATCGACGAAGCCGGCGGGGCGACGAAGCAGGTGGCGGAGTTCCGCAATCTGGTCCAGCGCCAGAACGTCGACCTGGTGGTCGGCTACATCTCGAGCGGTGACTGCCTTGCGGTGCCGCCGGTGGCCGAGGAACTGCAGGTTCTCACCGTGCTTTTCGATTGCGGGACGCCGCGCGTGTTCGAAGAGGCGAGCTACAAATACGTCTTCCGGACCGGTGCTCATGCGGCGATGGACAATATCGCCGCCGCCCGCTACCTGCTCGACCACATGCCCGACGTCAAAACCGTCGCCGGGATCAACCAGAACTATGCCTGGGGGCAGGACTCCTGGGCCGATTTCACTTCCGTTATGAAGGTGTTACATCCGGAAACTGAGATTACGACGGAACAGTTTCCGAAGATATTCGCCGGCCAGTACGGGGCAGAAATCTCCGCGCTTCTGGTCAGCGGGTCGGACGCCGTGCACAGCAGCCTGTGGGGCAGCGATCTCGAAGCTTTCGTTCTACAGGGCGTCGCGCGCGGCCTGTTCGACGAAAGCCAGGTCGTTCTTACCGCCGGTGAGCCCGCCCTGCCGCGACTCGGCCGTCAGATCCCCGACGGCGTGATCGTCGGCGCCCGCGGGCCCCATGGCGATCTCGCACCACCCAGCGAACTCAATGACTGGTTCAGGGAGCGCTTCATCGCCAAGTACGGCGACATTCCGGTCTATGCCACGTACAAGGCGGCACAGGCGCTGCTCGGCGTGAAGGCGGCCTATGAAAAGGCGGCTGAAGCGGCCGGTGGTTTCCCGACCACCGACCAGGTGATCGCGGCGTTCGAGCATCTCGAATTCGTCGGGCCGAGCGGGCCGGTGACGATGGCGATCGGCAACGGCCATCAGGCGGTGCAGGAGAACGCCATCGGCATGACCAAGTACGACGAGGACCTCGGCCGGGTCACATTGACGAACATCACCCGCTACGACCAGTGGTGCGTGAATCCGCCCGACGGTGTCAGCAGCGTCGAGTGGATCAAGTCGGGAATGCCCGGCGCCAAGTGCGAGTGAAGACGCTATAGTCTTCCGGAGGACGGCTCCGCGCCCAGGCGGGTGCGGAGCCGCTCGTTATCCCGACCACCAACACGGAACACGATCACAATGAGGGCGTTATCCAAGCAGGCCGGGGCCGGCCTTCGTACCGCCCCGGCCTGTCGCGCGGCCGGACCATGCTGACGACAGTCGCTATCCTGGTCGACGGGCTGGTCTATGCCTCCTGGCTGTTCATCGTCGCCATCGGCCTGACTCTGATCTACGGGGTCATGAAGATCCTGAACGTGGCGCATGGCAGCCTTTACGCCCTCGGCGCCTACAGCGCGGCCTGGATCATCGGCATCTATTTCCAGAGCGATCTGCCGCCCTACGGCAGCTTCGCCGTGCTGATCCTGTCAGCCGTGGTGATCGGCCTGATCGCCAGCCTCGTCATCGAACGCGGTGTTCTGCGCCTGATGTACGGACGTGACGAGATCGTCATCGTGCTGGCGACCTTCGCGATCTTTCTGATCCTCGAGGACTTCGTCAAACTGGTGTGGGGCGTCGACCCGTATTTCGCCTATCAGCCCTATGGCCTGCTGGGCCGGGTGCGGCTGTTCGGGCTGGGTTTCGCGATCTACGACCTGGCTTTGATCGGTGTCGCCGCCGTGATCGGCCTCCTGGTGTGGTGGGGCTTGAACCGGACCCGTATCGGCAAGCTGCTGCTGGCGGTGATCTACGACCGCGAGATCAGCGTGGCGATGGGGATCAACGTGAACCTGCTGTTCGCCGGTACCTTCGCCGTCGGTGCGGTCCTCGGCGCCCTGGGAGGCGCGTTGACCGCGCCGGCGATTTCGGTCTCGCCGGGTATCGGCGTCGAGGTCATCGTGCTGGCTTTCGCGGTCGTGGTGATTGGCGGGCTGGGCAGCGTTCCCGGCGTGCTGATCGGCGCGCTGATCGTGGGGATCTGTCGGGCGGCCGCCGTTCATCTGCTGCCGGAGGTCGAGCTCTTCATCATCTATGCGGTGATGTCGCTGGTGCTGGCGCTCAGGCCGCAGGGGCTGTTCGGGCGCGCTGCGGTCCGGAAGATCTGACATGATCGATCGTACCGTCTGGGGGCTGTTCGCAGCCCTTCTCGTCGTCCTGGGTGCCGGCTTCATCGCGGCGGACTGGGCGCAGTTTCTTCTGGTTCTCGCCTTGGCCAAGGGCATGGTCGTGCTCGGCCTGCTCGTCCTCATGCGGGCCGGGCTGGTCTCGTTCGGTCAGGGCCTGTGGTACGGCCTGGGCTGCTACGCAGCGGGCATGGCCGGCAATTTCCTGGGCGTAACCGACGCGTTCCTGCTGCTGGCGCTGGGAATTGCCGCCTCGACCACGGTGGCGTTCATCCTGGGCTTCCTGCTGAGCCGTTACCGGGAAATCTTCTTCGCGCTGCTGAACATGGCGTTCTCGATGATCCTGTTCGGCGTGCTGGTGAAGACCAGCGTGCTCGGCAGCACCGACGGCTTCAACGTCCTCACGCCGACCTTCCTCGGCTATGCGCCGAGCGAGGCGGCCCTGGGGGACACGGTCTTCTTGCTGACGGCGGTCATATCCTTCGTCGTGGCGGTGCTGATCCACTGGTATCTCGGCTCGACCATGGGCTTCATCGGCGAGGCGATCCGCGAGAACGAGCTGAGAGTCGAGTATCTCGGCGTCTCGGCGCGGCGGGCGGTGCACATCAAGCTGATGATCGCGGCCGCGCTGTCCGGAATCGGCGGTGTGCTGACCGCCATCGCCGTCGGCCATGTCGACCCGGAGATGACCTACTGGACGACTTCGGGCGAGTTCGTGTTCGTGGCGATTCTCAGCGGAACGGGCAGTGTCGCCGCGCCGTTCATGGGGTCGATCATCTTCGAGGTCCTGCGCACCTACGCCTATGAGTATTCGCCCTACACCTGGCAGATGCTGATGGGGGCGGTGATGCTGCTGGTGATCATCTTCCTGCCCGGCGGCCTGTGGTCGGCGCTGTCGCGGTCGCGGAAAGGGGAAGGGAAATGACGCCGGTTCTCGAAGCGCGCGGGCTCACCAAGACCTTCGGGGCGGTTACCGCGGCGGACGACATCCATGTCGCGGTCGCCGATGGCGAGATCGTCGGCATCATCGGCGCCAACGGCGCCGGCAAGACGACCTTCGTCAACATGGTCACGGGCTATCTGAAGCCCAGCGCGGGCCAGATCCTCTATCGCGGGACCGACATCACCGGCCGGGATTCGCGGGAGATCACCAAGCTCGGCATCCACCGCTCGTTCCAGATCGCCCAGGTGTTTCCGGACATCACCGTCCTCGACAACGTTCTGGTGGCGCTCGGGGTCGCGGGCGATCTGCCGAGAACGATCTTCAAGCCGTTGCGGTCGCCGAAGACCGAAGCGGCGGCCGACGAGATCATCGCCCGTTACGGGATCGGCGAGTATCGGAACGTGAAAGCCGGTCTGCTGCCTCAGGGTGTCCGCAAGCTTCTCGACATCGCCATGGCGATGGTCGGCGATCCGAAGATCATCCTGCTGGATGAGCCGACCAGCGGCGTCAGCGCCGACGAGAAGCTGGAAGCCATGCGCGGGCTTCTGAAGGTTCTGAAAGACGACAAGGTGACGGTCCTGTTCGTCGAGCATGACATGGAGATCGTCGGCGAGTTCGCCCAGCGGGTGATCGCGTTCTACGACGGCCGCATCCTCGCCGACGGAAAGCCGGACGAAGTGCTGTCCGACTCGAGCGTCCGCGAGTTCGTGATCGGCCCCGAGCTGCATCGCCGCAGCGCAGGAAAGGACTGAGCAGTGCTGACGGTTCGTGATCTCGCCGTTTCGATCAAGGCCGCCGACATCCTGCACGGGGTCACTCTGGAAGCGGTGCCGCACGGCCTGACGGGGCTGATGGGGCGCAACGGTGCCGGCAAGACGACCTTGTTGAGAAGCGTCATGGGCCTCCTGCCGATTCGCGGCGGGCATATCACCGTCGGGGGAGACGACATCACCAACGTTCAGCCCCACCGCCGTCCGCAGTTCGGCATCGGCTACATGCCCGAGGACCGGCGTTTGGTGCCGGAGCTGAGCGTCGAAGAGAACATCCTGATCCCGGCCTGGGCCGCCGGCCGCAAAGAGAACAGCGAACGCCTGCGCTGGATCTACGGGATCATGCCGGAAGTCGAGCGGTTCGCGGCGCGCAAGGCATTCCAGTTGAGCGGCGGGCAGCAGAAGCTGGTGGCCCTAGCGCGGGCGCTGATCATCGGCGACAAACTGCTTTTGCTCGACGAGCCGTTCGAAGGGGTTGCTCCGGCTTTGGCGCGGCGACTCGTCGAAGTTCTCGCCGACCTGAAGGGAGAAGGGCTGTCGATTCTCCTCTCCGAGTCGGATTCTACCCATTCGTTCGATCTGCTTGATGCCTTATACGTCATCGAACGCGGTCGTGTGGCACCGAAGGCTTTGGAAGGTGTCGGCGGCTGATGTCGGCAGAGTGGCAGACTGTGCCTCGTCGATGACTCAGAGAGGCGATCAATGTCGAAAAGTTTCGCGTTTTCGTCGAGTTTCCGCGTAATCTATACTCATTAAAAGGCGGCGGTAACTCTCGCCGACCTCGGTCGAGGTCCGGACGAACAGTTGGGGCAAAGCCTCGAAGCAGACTGGTGCACTCGACCTGTTCAGAACGAGACAGCCCTTCGAAAGGGCGTTAGGGCATGGCGAGCACACGCGATCGCATTCGCAACCGACTTTTGGACCTCCTATCGGAGGACGAGCCGGCTTCGACGCCGCAGAAGAATGACAAGTCGAAGGCCGATCCGATCAAGGCGGCCATGCGTCGGTTCATCAGCAATGTCGAAAGGGCGTTGGGCGGTGATGCGGACGCCGTTCCTGTCGGCGCGTTACATGTTGTCGGTTTCACCAAGCTTCGCGAACGGCTTGGCGACAAATGGGCGCCGCTGCAGGAACACTTGCAGGATCTGGCGGCCCACCTGATCCAGGATCATTTGCCGGAAGGTTCGACCTACGTTCCTTATGGCGATTCATTCCTCCTCGTCCTTCCGGACATTCCCGAGGACGAGGCGCGCATGATGTGCGCGTGGTTCGCTGCCGAGCTCGAGCGCCAAATTCTCGGAGAGGAGAACACCGGTGACATCGAGGTTCGGTCCGTCGTTCGGCTGGTCGATCGTCAGGATGTGGCGCAGGACGATCTGGCCGACCGGGTGCTCGACGGAATCATCGAAGGCAGCGACGAGGAACCGCCGCTTCCCGAGCAGCCGATCCGGCTGGCCTATCAGCCGATGCTCGACGTTCGGAAGGAGGCCGTATCCGCCTATCAGTGCCTGCCCTCGCGGATAAGCCGGTATGGCCGTTTGATGCTGGGGGACGAGGCGCTGGTCAGCCGCTCCGGCCAGCCCGACTTCACGAAACTCGATCGCCATGCGGTGAACAAGGCGGTCAAGGACTTGTTTCGGATGCATGACGAGGGGAAGAAGTTCTTCCTCATCATCCCGGTGCATTTCGAGACCTTGGCCGGTCAGGTGACGCGTACGGCCTATTACGACCTGTGCAAGACGCTTCCCAGCAATCTCCGGCAGTTCGCGCTGTATGAGCTGATCGGTCTACCCGAAGGCATTCCCGCGGGTCGCGTCCGCGAAGTGGCGAGCCTGCTGAAGCATTACGGCCGGGCGGTCTTTGCCCGCGTGCCGGTGGAAACCGCCAACCTGTCGGCCGTCAAGGACGGTGGTTGTATCGGTGCCGGCTTCGACGCCTCCGAGGTTCCTCTGGGCCTTCCCGGGGCGATGCGGAAGTTCACCGCAGCGACGGCGGCGGCCGGCTTGCGGAGCTTCGTCTACAATGTGCGGGATGCGAAATCCCTGGTGACGGCGACGGGTGCCGGCTTTGCGTTTGTCGGTGGTGACGCGGTCGGGCGCGTTATCGACCATCCCAAAGACGTCTATAAGCTGCGGATTAAGCCGCTCGACGAAGAGGGTTGAACGAACTACGCGTTCGTTGTCACCGATGCCTTCAAGGATTGGTGGACGGTATCGCTGAGGGCGTTCCGCCTGACCTTGCCCGTTTCGGTGCGGGGAATGGCCGGCACGGCGACGACCTGGACAGGGGTGGCACCTAAGGCCATCCGTTTCACGGCTTCCTGTGTGAGGGGTCCAATGTCGATTCCTTCGGGAGGGACCAGGGCCAGGACGACCGCACCGCGCCCCCTATCGTCCACGACATAGGCGACGCCCGCATCCGCGATCCTGGCGTCTTCCATAACCCGATCTTCCAGTCGGCCGGCGCTGACTTTGATCCCGCCGATATTCAGGATGTCGTCGACGCGTCCCAGCAGCTCGAATTGCATGGGGTTGTGCATGACCGCTAGAGCATCCTGCGCGCTGACGGAATCGCAAGGGATTCCCCCGGCCGTGAATTCGTGATTCAAGATAGGGGCTGGAGAAGGAGGC
>PBKC01000048.1 GCA_002721365.1 Rhodospirillaceae bacterium
CGCGTGCCGTAGGGATCGCCCGGCTTCCTCACCGAGACGTTGGCGTCGCAGCGGAGCGAACCCTCCTCCATGTTGCCGTCGCAGGTGCCGACATAGCGGAGGATCGACCGCAGCTTCCGCATATAGGCCGCAGCCTCCTCCGGCCCCCGGAGATCGGGCTCGGAGACGATCTCCATCAGCGCCACGCCGGCGCGGTTCAGGTCGACGAAGGTCTTGGTCGCGTGCTGGTCGTGGAGGCTCTTCCCCGCATCCTGCTCCATGTGCAGGCGGGTGATGCCGACATCGCGCGTCGAGCCGTCGGGCATATCGACGATGATCCGTCCCTCGCCGACGATCGGATGCTCGTACTGCGAAATCTGGTAGCCGGCGGGAAGGTCCGGATAGAAGTAGTTCTTCCGCGCGAACACCGATGTCCGGTTGATCTGCGCCTTGAGCGCCAGACCGGTCCGCACCGCCTGCTCGACACAGCGGCGGTTGATCACCGGCAGCATGCCCGGCATCGCCGCGTCGACGAACGACACCTGGCTGTTGGGCGGAGCGCCAAAGGCGGTGGCGGCGCCGGAGAACAGCTTGGCTTCGGACGTGATCTGGGCATGGACCTCCAGCCCGATCACCATTTCCCATTCGCCCGTCCGCCCCTTGATGCGCGGCGCTTCGGTTCCGTTGGAGGTCATCGTCCTGCCTCCTTCTTACAGTCGTCGTTCCCGCGAAGGCGGGAACCCAGAGGCCCGCGCGCAGAATCGGACAATATCTCGCTCGCCCCATGGATGCCCGCCTTCGCGGGCATGACGGCACTACGATGCAGGTTCATCACGCAGCCTCCCCGGCGATAAAGGCAGGGCGGGCGGTGAAGGCCGCGGCGCGTTCGATGACGTCGGCGGCGCGGAGCATCGTCGCTTCGTCGAACGCCTTGCCGATGACCTGGAGGCCGAGCGGCAGGCCGCCTTCCGAGAGACCGGCCGGCACCGAGATGCCCGGCAGGCCAGCCAAGTTCACCGGCACCGTGAAGACATCGTTCAGATACATCGCCACCGGATCGTCCATCTTCTCGCCCACTGCGAAAGCCGCCGAAGGCGTCGTCGGGGTCAGGATCACGTCGACGTTCTCGAACGCCTGGGTGAAGTCGCGCGCGATCAGCGTCCGCACCCGCTGTGCCTTCAAATAGTAGGCGTCGTAATAGCCGGCCGACAGCACATAGGTACCGATCAGCACGCGGCGGCGCACCTCGTCGCCGAAGCCTTCGCCGCGGGTCTTGGCGTACATGTCATTGAGGTCGCTGCCCTCGACCCGGAGGCCGTACTTCACCCCGTCATAGCGGGCGAGGTTCGACGACGCCTCGGCCGGCGCGATGATGTAATAGGTCGGCAGCGCGTATTTCGTGTGCGGCAGGCTGATCTCGACCGGCTCGGCTCCGGCGTCGCGCAGCCAGTCGATTCCCTGCTGCCACAGCGCCTCGATCTCCGCCGACATGCCGTCGACCCGGTATTCGGCCGGAATGCCGACCTTGAGGCCTCGGATATCGCCCGACAGCGCCGCGGCGAAGTCGGGAACCGTCATATCGACCGAGGTCGAGTCCTTTGGATCATGCCCAGCCATGCCGTTCAGCATGATCGCCGCGTCGCGCACCGTCCGCGTGAACGGACCCGCCTGATCAAGCGAACTGGCGAAGGCGACGATTCCCCAGCGCGAACAGCGGCCGTAAGTGGGCTTCATGCCGACGATGCCGCAGAACGACGCCGGCTGGCGGATCGACCCGCCGGTATCGGTGCCGAGCGCGCCGAGGCACATCCGCGCGGCCACCGCCGCCGCCGAACCGCCCGAGCTGCCGCCCGGAACCAGCGGCTGGTTGTCGCCCTGTCTCCGCCACGGGTTGTGCACGGGACCGTGGTAGCTGGTCATGTTGGACGAGCCCATGGCGAACTCGTCGAGATTGGTCTTCCCCAGCATGCCTGCGCCGGACCGCCACAGATTGGCGGTGACCGTCGATTCGTAGGGCGGGGTAAAGCCGTCGAGGATGTGCGAGCCGGCGGTCGTCAGCACGCCCTCGGTGCAGAACAGATCCTTGACCGCGACCGGGATACCGTCGAGTGGCCCGAGCCCCTCGCCTTTCTTCCGCCGATCGTCGGCAGCCTCGGCCGCCGCGACGGCACGGTCACCGGTCTCGGTGATCATCGCGTTGAGCGGTCGGCCGGCTTCGGTCGCGCGGATATGGGCCTCGGCGAGCTCGCGAGCCGAGAAGTCGCCTTTGGCGAGCCCGGCCTGGGCGTCGGCGATGGTGAGGTCGGTCAGTGTCGTCATCACTCGATAACCTTCGGGACGAGGAAGTATCCGTCGACCGTTTCCGGCGCGTTGGCGACCACATCGGCAGCACGGCCGCCATCGGTCACCTCGTCCTCGCGCTGCTTGAGGTTCATCGGGGCGACGCTGGTCATCGGCTGGACGCCTTCGACATCGACCTCGCTCAACTGCTCGATCCAGGTCAGGATCGAGGACAGCTCGCCGGCCAGCGGCTCGAGGTCGGACTCGGGCACTTCGATGCGCGCAAGGTTGGCGATGCGCGCGACAGTGGATTTGTCGAGTGACATGAGGGCTCTTCGCAAGAGAAGTGCAAGGCTCGGGCCGGAAACTAGCACCCGCTTCCGCGATCCGACAAGGCTTGAGGGGCGCCGTCCCCACCGCTCGCCTGCCCCATAGCGCGCAACCTTTCCCTCTCCTACAGTGCGCGCATGATATTTCAGGACATCGAGGGATTTCGGGAGGCTTTGCCAGCCGGTCCCGGCAGCCTGCTGGGCGTGGACACCGGGGAGAAGACGGTGGGGCTGGCGCTGTCCGACCGCCTGCGGGTGATCGCGTCGCCGTTGATCGGTCTTCGCCGCTCCAAGTTCTCGGCGATGCTTTCGGCGCTGGAAGCGTTGATCGCCGAGCATGGCGTCGTCGGGATGGTCGTGGGTCTGCCGGTCAACATGAACGGCACCGAAGGTCCGCGCTGCCAGTCGGTCCGCCAGTTCGCGCGGAACGTCGAAGGTCCGCTCGGCCTGCCGGTCCTGCTGTGGGACGAACGGCTGTCGACGGCCGCCGTGACGCGAACCCTCCTTGAAGCGGACATGTCCCGCGCCAGACGCGCCGAGGTCGTCGACAAGATGGCCGCCGCCTACATTCTTCAGGGTGCGCTCGACCGCCTGAAGTCGGAGCATCCGCCACTCCGATGATCACCGTCCTCCTGTCGCTCGTCCCGGTCATGCTGCTGATCGGCTTAGGATTCGCCCTGCGCCGCTATGGCTTTCCGGGTGAACCCTTCTGGCCGGCGACCGAGCGGGTTATCTACTTCATCCTGTTTCCGGCGCTGCTGATCGACAGCCTGTCCAAGGCCGATCTCGGGCCATTGAACGTGCTGCCGGTCGCTGCGGCGATGACCGCCGGCACCTTGTTCGTGGCCGGGCTGGTGGTCGCCGCCAAGCCCTTCCTGCGCTTGGACGGCGCGGCCTTCACCTCGGTCTTCCAGGGGGCGGTGCGCTTCAACACTTATGTCGGCATCGCCGCCGCCTTCGCCATGTTCGGCGCGGTCGGCACGACATTGTCGGCGGTGGTGATGGCGGTCCTGATCCCGTTGGCCAACGTACTGTCGGTGCTGGCCCTTCTGCGTTATGGACCGGTGAGCGCCACCAGCCGGCGCTACATCGTGACGCAGCTTCTCAAGAACCCGCTGATCCTGGGCTGCGTCGGCGGTCTGCTGCTGAACGGGCTGGGGACCACCTTGCCCCCCGGCCTGGACGATGCCGTCCATTTTCTCGGCCGTGCCGCCCTGCCGCTCGGCCTGCTCGCGGTCGGCGCCGGGCTGGAGCCGGACGGCATGGCCGCCGACAATCGGGCGATCGTCGCCACCTGCATCTTCCGGCTGATCCTGATGCCGCTCTCGTTCCTGGCCTTCTGCGTACTGTTCGGGGTGGAGGGCGTCACTGCCACCGTGGCGGTGCTGTTCGCCTCGCTGCCCGCCGCCAGCACCGCCTATATCCTCGCCCGGCAGATGGGGGGCGACGCACCGCTGATGGCCAATATCATCACCCTTTCGACCATCGTCTCGGCGGTGACGATGCCGGTCATGATCGCCCTCGCCCGCTGAATACGGGCTCCGGCCGATCCCTTCCGAATCTCGCCTCCGTCGCCTTGCCGCTGTGAATGCCCCCGCCTATTATCCGCAGCCATGACCGAGGATGTCCCCGACCGCCGATATCCCCACCGCCACCTTCTGGGTATCGCCGGACTCGGCGCGGACGAAATCGAGTCCCTGCTCGACCTCGCCGATACCTATGTCGAGCTCAACCGCCGCACCGAAAAGAAACAGAGCCTTCTGCGCGGTCGGACGATCATCAACCTGTTCTTCGAGAGCTCGACCCGCACCCGCACGTCGTTCGAGTTGGCGGGCAAGCGGCTGGGCGCCGACACCATCAACATGTCGGTCGACGTGAGCTCGATCAAGAAGGGCGAGACGCTGCTCGATACCGCGACAACGCTCAACGCCATGCATCCGGACGTGCTGGTCGTCCGTCACCCGGACAGCGGCGCGGTGATGCTGCTGGCGTCGAAAGTGAACTGTGCGGTAATCAACGCCGGGGACGGCAGCCATGAGCACCCGACCCAGGCCCTGCTCGACGCCCTGACCATCCGCCGCCGCCTCGGCCATATCGACGGCCTGACGGTAGCGATTTGCGGCGACATCATGCACAGCCGGGTCGCGCGCTCGAACATTCACCTGCTGAACACCATGGGCGCCCGCGTGCGGGCGGTGGCACCGCCGACCCTGGTGCCGACCGGCATCGAGCGGCTTGGCTGCGAGGTCTTCCACGACATGCGCGAAGGCCTGCGCGACTGTGACATCGTCATGATGCTGCGCCTGCAGAGCGAGCGCATGCGCGGCTCATACCTCCCTTCGACGCGGGAGTACTTCCGTTTTTACGGGCTGGACTACGATAAGCTTGCTGCCGCACGGCCGGGGGCGCTGATCATGCATCCGGGGCCGATGAACCGCGGGGTGGAGATCGACGGCACGGTCGCCGACGACATCACCCGCAGCGTCATCCTCGACCAGGTCGAACTCGGCGTGGCGGTGCGGATGGCGTGTCTCGAAATCCTGTCGGCCAACAACCCGCCCGCACCGGAAACGGAGGTCGCACGATGAAGCGACCGCAGCCCGGCCGGGTCGCCTATGTGAATGCTCGGCTGCTCGACCCCGCCTCCGGCCTCGACAGTCCGGGGGGTCTCCTCACCGACGGTCCGCTGATCGCCGATTTCGGCCCCCGCCTTTTTGCGGACGGCGTGCCGGAAGGGGCTGCGGTGGTCGACTGCGAAGGCCATTGCCTCTGCCCCGGCCTGGTCGACATCCGCGCCCATCTCCGCGAACCCGGCGCCGAGCACAAGGAGACGCTGGCCAGCGCCAGCCAAGCTGCGGCGGCCGGAGGCATCACCAGCATCGCCTGCATGCCGAACACCGACCCGGTCATCGACCAGATTCCGATGGTCGAGTTCATCGCCCGGCGCGCGCGGGAGACCAGCGAGGTCAAGATCTATCCCTGTGCAGCGATCACCGTTGGCTTGCAGGGCGAGCACCTGACCGAGATCGGCATGCTGGCCGAGGCCGACGTCACGGGCTTCACCGACGCCGATCGGGCGGTGATGAACAGCAAGGTGATGCGCCGGGCGTTGAGCTACGCCAGCGCCTTCGACGTCCTGATCATGCAGCATCCCGAGGACCGGGCCCTCGCCGAGGACGGGACGATGAACGAGGGTGAGCTCGCGACCCGTCTAGGGCTCGCCGGCGTTCCGATCGCCGCCGAGACGATCCTGATCGAACGCGATCTCCGGCTTCTCGAAACGGTCCCGCGCGGCCGGTATCACGTGGCGCATCTGTCGTCCGGCGCATCGGTCGACATCATCCGAGCCGCCAAGGCGCGCGGTCTGCCTGTCTCCTGCGCCACGGCCCCCCACTACTTCGCACTCAACGAAACCGCCGTCGGAGACTACCTGACCTTCGCCAAGGTCTCACCGCCGCTCCGCGCCGAGAGCGATCGGCAAGCGGTCGCCGCCGGCATCGCCGAAGGTGTCATCGACGTCATCGTCAGCGACCATGCGCCGCACGATCAGGACAGCAAGCGGGTCCCGTTCGCTCAGGCAGCCAACGGGATCATCGGCGTCGAGACGATGCTGCCGCTGGCGCTCGAGCTCTACCACAAGGGCGATGTTCCCCTGCTCGACCTGCTGCGGACCATGACGGTCAGACCCGCGGAGCTGCTGAAACTTCCCGGCGGGCGTCTCGCCGCCGGCGCCCATGCCGACCTATGCCTGTTCGATCTCGACGCCCCGTGGACCGTCGATGTCACCAAGCTCAGAAGCAAGTCGAAGAACGCACCCTATGACGGGCGCCCGCTGCAGGGCCGTGTGCTGAGAACCGTCGTCGACGGCCGGACCATCTTCGAGGCCGAGTAGCCATGCCAGACCCTCTGGGCGGCTGGGACTACACATGGCCCCTCTATCTGGCGGCGTTCCTGGGATATCTTCTGGGCTCCATCCCCTTCGGCTACGTCCTGACCCGCGCCGCGGGCGGCGTCGACCTGCGCAAGGCCGGTTCCGGCAGTACCGGCGCCACCAACGTCCTCAGGACCGGCAAGAAAGGTCTCGCCCTGGCGACGTTGCTCCTCGACGGCGGCAAGGGTGCCCTCGCGGTCTATCTCGGTGCCCGCTATGGCCCCGACACCCAGGTCATCGCGGCAGGGGGCGCCGTCATCGGGCATATCTACCCGGTCTGGCTTCGTTTTCACGGCGGCAAGGGCGTGGCCACGACCTTGGGTGTGATCCTGGCCATTTCCTGGCCGGTGGGCCTGGCAGCCTGTCTCGTCTGGCTGGTGGTCGCCCTGATCACCCGTTACTCATCGCTGTCTTCGATCCTGGCGATGCTATCGGCACCGTTGTTCCTGTGGCTGATGCTGAAATTCCAGCGCGAAGGAATGCTCTCCCCCGATCTTCCGGGCCTTCCCCAGCATGTCGATCTTCTCGTGGTGCTGGCGATCGTCGTGATCGTCAAGCATCATGCCAATCTGCAACGGTTGGCCAACGGTTCGGAATCGAAGATCCGGCTGAAACGACGCAGCGAGACGGCCCCCTGACACCGGGTTCGGCACCAGCGCACCGCTCGACTTTCGGCTTGAGAGCGCCCAAGCTCCATAGTTAACGACTTCGTGACCCTATTCGGGTACCAAAGTGCGCTATGCCGTTTGGCCAGTTATTCAGCAACGTTCTTGATTTTTTTTACGAAGGGTCCCGCGCGAGACCCGGACGAACGGTTGCCGACGAGTCGACACCCCGCGCGCAAGCGCCGTCCCATCATCGCCAGCACCGCCTTTCGGGTGACGGGGTCGTCTTCGGCCGCAAGCTGATCGAGCGGAACAAGGCCGGTCTGCCGGCCCAAGTCTCGATGATCGAGGTCCTGGGCCTCGATCCTCTGAAATCCGCGTTCGGCGACAAGTGGGAAATGCTCGCCGACCATGTGGCGCTGATCGCCCGAAAAGTGATCTCGGAAGATCTCGGCCCGGATGAGAGTTTCGAGCAGTCGGATTCTCTCAACTTCGTCATCCTGTTCTCGACGAACAACAAGCGGGAGGCGGAGCGACGCGCCCAGCGTATCGCCAAGAAGTTCCACGCGGCATTGCGCTCCGTCCTTCCCCCCGACCATCCCCTGGGTATGAAAGCCACTCTCATCGACGTCCAGGTGGACGAACCCGACGACGACGGAAATCCGGTCGCGCGGCGATCGCGAGACGAGACCGTCATGTCGACGGAAACCGATGAGAACGGCGGGGTCGTCAACAAATCGATCGCCTACGTCGACGGCAAGCCGGTGCGGGAGTCGGTGTCCCTGCTCGCATCACCGGACGACTTGGTGGACGAGTCGACCTGGGAATGGGCCCTCGACGACTCCGAACGCGCCGACGCGGGCACGGTGTCTCTTCTGTCACCCGACGAGCCCATCGAGGAGAACGTCCGCGTTCTCGATATGCGTGGCGGAAGCTCCGATGCGAATCGGTCGGCCGACTCGGTTTCGCTGCTTTCTCCGGACGAGCCGATGATGGAAGACGAACCGACGGTCATTCGCTTCAAGGAAGAAGCGTCCAGGGAACCCGAGGTCGCCCCGCCACTGCTGGCTCATGGCGTCGCCCGCGGCGATGGCGGGCTCGGCTCCGAACGGCGAGAGATCATGCTCGCGGTTCGCCGGAAAGCCAAGGGGTTATTCTCGGATGTTAAAGTAAAATATTACCCTATGTGGGACCATCGGGCGGGAATCATCCGAGGCTTCGTCGCCTTGCCCACCCGCTACGACCGCCGCGCGGACAAGGTCCTCTACCGGGAAGCGCTCTACCCGCGGGACGACGCCGGCGTTCTCACCGGCGACCTGGATGAAATCGTGCTGTTCGCAGCGATCGACCAACTTCGGGCCCTGCCGGCCGGCAAGTCGGTCGCGCCGCTACTGGTGCCGATCCATTTCGGAATCCTGACCCGCGCCGACGCCCGCCGGCGCTTCCGAGTCATCGTCAGCGGCCTCGATCAGGAGCAGCAGCAGTTTCTGGCGCTGGAACTGGTTTGCATGGCCGACAGCTTCTCGACGACCTTGCTTCCGGACGTCGAGAAGTTCATCGGCCAGTTCGGACCTTGGTTTGCCCGCGTGCCGCCCCAAGGCGACCGTTGCAAGCCATTCATCCAGCTCCAGCCTGCAGCGGTGGGTACCAATCTCGGCAAACGCGACTCCGTCGGCGCGTTTCCGACGCCTTTCGCGCGCTTTCCCGCCCGCGGGAAAATCGTCGGTGCAAAAACCTTCCTGCTGGGAGTCGATCAGCCGGCACACGTCAAAGCAGCCATCGATGCCGGCTACGATTTATTGTGTGGTGAAGCAATATCACAATCTGTGGATGTCCCCTTAGCGCCATACCGCTATATTCCGGAGAACGAATAGCGGCGGAGAATCCAGTGTTGGCGCAGGAGGAGATACGCCCGTTGAGCTGGCGGGAGCGGCGGGATCGCCTTCGTCTCGCACGCTCCGAGAACATCGGGCCGAACACCTACCATCATCTGATGGGGATGTTCGGTAGCGGCGCTGCCGCGCTGGCCGCGGTGCCCGACATGGCGCGACGCGGCGGCAGCGCCCGCCCCATCCGGGTGGCAGCCGTCAGTGAGGCCGACGCGGAACTCGCTGCGTGCGAGAGGTCGGGAATCACGGTCGTCACCTATGGGGAAGCCGTCTACCCCGAGCTGCTGGCCGCGATCGCCGCCCCGCCGCCGGTGCTGGCTATCCGGGGGCACCCGCACCTGCTTCGGAAAGCCGCTGTCGCCATTGTCGGTGCGCGCAACGCTTCGGCCGCCGGAGCACGGTTCGCCCGTGATCTGGCGCGGGAATTGGGATCCCGCCAGCTCGTCGTCGTTTCGGGCATGGCGCGCGGAATCGATGCCCAAGCTCATTCAGGCTCGGTTCAAAGCGGCACCGTGGCTGTGCTCGCGGGCGGCGTCGACCAGATTTATCCACCCGAGCATGATCTGCTTTACGACGAGATCGTCTCCGCCGGCGCCGTCGTCAGCGAACAACCGCTCGGCACCGTGGCCCATGCCCGCCACTTCCCGCGTCGCAACCGGATCATCTCCGGCCTGTCTCTCGCCGTCGTGGTGGTCGAGGCCGCCCGACGCTCCGGCTCGTTGATCACGGCACGCATGGCCCTGGAGCAAGGGCGCGAGGTCTGCGCCGTCCCGGGCTTCCCCCTGGATCCCCGCCATCGCGGCACGAACGACCTGATCCGCAACGGTGCGGTGCTGGTCGAATCGGCGGACGACGTCGCCGATGCCATCGCCGGCATGCTCGAACGCCCGCTCGCCGACGTGAGTCGGCCTCGACTGGTCGCCGTACCGCCCCATGTAAACAGCGATGTCCTCGACAGAGGACGGACGCGAGTGACCGAGCTGCTGGGCCCCACGCCGACACCGATCGATGAGGTCATACGCCAGTCCGAATTGACACCTGGGGAGGTCTTAACCATTTTGGTCGAGCTCGACCTCGCCGGCCGCCTCAACCGTTTGCCCGGCAACTTGGTCTCCTTGATCGAGCCTGACGCCTGACCGGCGCCCAGCACAGCGAACGAGTGAGCTTTTCATGAACGTCGTACTCGTCGAGTCTCCCGCCAAGGCGAAGACCATCGAGAAATACCTCGGCTCCGACTTCACGGTGCTGGCCACCTACGGCCATGTCCGCGACCTTCCCTCCAAGGACGGCTCGGTCCGCCCGGACGAAGATTTCGCCATGACCTACGAGGTCGAGGACCGGGCGACCAAGCATCTGCGCGAGATCGCCACGGCGGTGAAGAAGGCCGACAACCTGTATCTCGCCACCGACCCGGATCGTGAAGGCGAGGCGATCTCCTGGCATGTCCTGGATGCGCTGAAGGAGCGGAACGCCATCAAGGGCATCGACGTGAAGCGCGTGGTGTTCCACGAGATCACGCGCGACGCCGTCCGCGAAGCGATGGCCCACCCCCGCGACATCGACATGGCGCTGGTCGACGCCCAGCAGGCACGCCGCGCGCTCGACTATCTGGTGGGCTTCACGCTGTCACCGGTCCTGTGGCGCAAGCTTCCGGGCAGCCGCTCGGCGGGACGCGTGCAGTCGGTAGCGCTTCGCCTGATCTGCGACCGTGAACGCGAGATAGAGAGCTTCGTCCCGCAGGAATACTGGACGGTCGAAGCCGACTTTAAAACACCGCGGAACGAGATGCTGACCGCGCGTCTCACCCATCTCGACGGCAAGAAGCTCGATAAGTTCGGCCTGCCGGACAAAGAGCATGCCGACCGCGCGGTCGCCGCGGCCGAGTCCCGGCAGTTCGCGGTCGCCGATGTCGAACGCAAGCAGGTCAAGCGCCACCCGGCCCCGCCCTTCATCACCTCGACGCTGCAGCAGGAGGCCTCACGCAAGCTCGGTCTCGGCGCGCGGCGGACGATGCAGATCGCCCAACGGCTCTACGAAGGCATCGACATCGGCGGCGAAACGGTAGGGCTGATCACTTACATGCGAACCGACAGCGTGCAGCTGTCGCGGGAAGCCATCGACGGCGCGCGAAAGGTGATCGGGCGACTTTACGGCGATGCCTACCTGCCCGATCAGCCGCGTCAGTACAAGACCCGCGCCCGCAACGCCCAGGAAGCGCACGAGGCCATCCGTCCGACCGATCTGAGCCGGCTGCCCAAGGAGCTGTCCCGGCACCTCGAACGCGAGGAACTGGCGCTTTACGACCTGGTTTGGAAGCGGACCATGGCCTGCCAGATGGAGAGCGCACGCCTGGACCAGGTCGCCGTCGACATCGCCTCGGCCGACGGAAACGTTCGGTTCCGGGCAACGGGTTCCGTCGTCGCTTTCGATGGCTTCCTGAAGATCTACAGCGAAGGCCGGGACGAGCCAGGCGAAGCCGAGTCCGACGAGGACCGCCGCCTGCCGCAGGTCGAAGCGAAAGAGCCGATGGATCGGGAAGCGGTCCGTTCCGACCAGCCCTTCACCGAGCCACCGCCGCGCTTCACTGAAGCGACTCTGGTCCGGCGCCTGGAGGAGCTCGGCATCGGCCGTCCGTCGACCTACGCCAACATCATCTCGGTCCTTCAGGACCGCAATTACGTGCGCCTGGACAAGAAGCGATTCATTCCGGAGGACCGTGGCCGGCTGGTCACGGCCTTCCTGGAGAGCTTCTTCGAACGCTACGTCCGGTACGACTTCACCGCCGAACTGGAAGATCAGCTCGACCAGATCTCCAATGGCACCGTCGCGTGGAAAGAGGTTCTGCGCGCCTTCTGGGCCGCCTTCAGCATGGCCGTCGACGACATCAAGGACCTCCGCGTCAAGGAAGTTCTGGATGCGCTCGACGAACTGCTGGGCCCGCACATCTTCCCCAACGCCGAGGCGCGAACCTGCCCGAGCTGTAAGGAAGGGCGTCTGAGTCTGAAGCTCGGCAAGTTCGGCGCCTTCGTCGGCTGCTCGAACTATCCCGAATGCAAGTACACCCGGCCGCTGACCGGCGACGAAGGCGCCGGCGATCCCGCCGCCGACGGACCGGTGAAGCTGGGTATCGATTCGGAAGGGAACGAGATCACCCTCCGCAAGGGTCCCTACGGTCACTACGTGCAGCGCGGCGAGGCTGCCGAAGGGGAGAAGCCGAAACGGGCCTCCCTGCCCCGCAATCTGCCGCCCGAGGACGTAACGCTCGACAATGCCGTGGGCCTGTTGGCTCTGCCGCGCGAAGTCGGTACCCACCCGGAAACGGGGAAGACGATCCAGGCGGGGCTGGGGCGGTTCGGCCCTTACCTGAAGCATGACGGGGCCTTCAAATCGTTGCCCGCTGGCGACGATGTCCTCACCGTCGGTCTCAACCGGGCCGTCTCGCTGCTCGCCGAGCCGAGCAAACGGCGGTCCGCGGAACCCATTCGCGTGCTGGGCCCTCACCCGGACGACAACGAGCCGGTCGCCGTCTACAACGGCCGCTATGGCCCCTACCTCCAGCACAACGGCACCCGAGCGAAGCTGCCAGGCGACGCGACGCCCGAATCGGTGACGCTGGAAGAAGCCGTCCCGCTCATCGCCGCTCAGGCAGCCAAAGGCGGAAAGTCCGGCGCCAAGGGGAAGAAGTCGGCGGCTGCAGGACGTGCCGCGAAAACCAAGTCCGGCAGCACCAAAGCCACCAAGAGCGACGCCAAGGGCGCCAAGGCCAAGGCGGCCAAGTCCGCCGCCAAGCCGGCATCCAAACGGAGCGGTTCTTCGGGCGGCGCGGCGAAGACACGGAGTTCGGGCACGAACGCCTCGTCCGAGCCACGCTGAGGGAAGCCCTTTGGCCGCGCGCCGTAAGCCTGCCGCTCTCCCCAGCAAGAGCGAGATCGCGGAGTTCATCCGCAACAGCGAGGGCCGTGCCGGCAAGCGCGAGATCGCCCGTGCCTTCAAGGTGAGCGGCGCCGACCGCATCGCCTTGAAGGAGATACTGAACGAGCTGGTCGAGGAAGGGGTCCTGCAGGGCAACCGTCGGCGCTTCGGCATCAAGGGCGTCCTGCCCAGCGTAACAGTCATCGAAGTGACCGGTGTCGACCTGGACGGCGAACCACTGGCCCGCCCGACAGCGTGGGAAAGCGACGAACCCCCACCCAGGATCGTCATCATTCCGAGCGATCGCGAAGGCGCAAACGCTCCGGGGATCGGCGACCGCGCTCTCGTCCGCCTGCATCGCGTAGAGGACGGGTCCTATGAAGCCCGGGTGATGCGCGCCCTCACCACCGGTGCCGACCGGGTGCTCGCCGTACTGCGCGGAGAAGGCGATTCCGCGCGGCTGATCCCCGTCGACAAGCGGGCGAAGAGCGACTTTACCGTTGTGGGAAATGCTCCCGGCGCCCTGCCCGGCGAAGTGGTCGCGGCGGAGGTCCTGCGGGGACATCGCCTCGGTTTGCCGCAAGCCCGGATTATCCAGCGCATCGGCGACATGGACGACGTGCGCTCGATCAGCCTTCTCGTCGTCCACGCCCACGGTATCCCGACCGCGTTCTCGCCCGAGACCCTGGCCGCGGCCGAAGCCGCGAAGGCGCCGACGCTGGCAGGCCGCACCGACCTCCGCGACATCCCGCTGGTGACCATCGATGGCGCCGATGCCCGCGACTTCGACGACGCGGTCTGGGCCGAGCCCGATGACGACCCGGACAATCCCGGCGGCTGGCACATTTTGGTGGCGATCGCCGACGTCGCCCACTACGTCGCCCCCAACCAGGCCATCGACCGCGATGCGCGCGAGCGCGGCAACTCGGTCTACTTTCCCGACCGGGTGGTGCCGATGCTGCCCGAGCAGCTTTCGAACGGCTGGTGCTCGCTGGTGCCCAACGAGAACCGCGCCTGCATGGCCGCCCATATCTGGATCGACGCCGAGGGCACCATCCGCCGCCATCGCTTCGTTCGCGGCCTGATGCGCTCGGCGGCGCGCCTCACCTACGAGCAGGTCCAGGCGGCACGGGACGGCCGCCCCGACGCCGATGTCGCCCCCCTTGTCGAGACCGTGCTGGCGCCCCTCTACGGCGCCTTCAAGTCGCTGAACAAGGGCCGGGAGAAACGTGGCGTTCTCGATCTCGATGTGCCGGAGGAGCAGGTGGTGCTGGGCGAGGACGGCGAGATCGCCGAAATCCATCCGCGCGCGCGCCTCGACAGCCACAAGCTGATCGAAGAGTTCATGATCGCCGCCAACGTCGCCGCCGCCGAAACGCTGGAGGCGAAGCACGCGCCCTGCATGTACCGCATCCATGATCAGCCGCCGGCCGACAAGATGGAGTCGCTCCGGCAGTTCCTCGACGGTCTCGACTACAGCCTGACCGGCAGCCGGAACATCCGCGCCGGCCACTTGAACCAGATTCTCAAGAAAGCCGAGGGAAAGCCTGAAGCACCGTTGATCAATACGGTGATTCTGCGCAGCCAGTCGCAGGCGGCCTACAGCCCGGAGAACATCGGCCATTTCGGCCTCAACCTTCTCCGTTACGCCCACTTCACCTCGCCGATCCGCCGCTATGCCGACCTTCTGGTCCACCGCAGCCTGATTCGCGCCCTCGATCTCGGCGACGGCGGCCTGGGCGAAAGCGACCAGCGCGACTTCGAGAAGATCGCCGAGGAGATCTCCACGGCCGAGCGCCGGGCGGCAAGCGCGGAGCGTGACGCGATCGAGCGCTATATCGCCCGTTACATGGTCGACCGTGTCGGCGCGCGGTTCACTGGCCGCATCAACGGCGTCGCGCGTTTCGGCCTGTTCGTCACCATCGACGGGATCGGCGCCGACGGCCTGGTGCCCCGCCGCAGTCTCCCCGGCGACTTCACCCATGACGAAGCGCGCCATCGCCTGGTGGAGGAGCGGACCGGCGCCGTGTTCGCCCTCGGCGATGCCGTCGAGGTGCGCCTGATGGAGGCCTCGCCCATCACAGGCGGGCTGGTGTTCGAGGTCCTGTCGCCGCCGGGACGCACGAAACCGGGCCGTGTCAGTTCCTCCCGGTCCCGCCCGCAGGGTAAGACACGGACTCGAAAAGGCGGCACTCCCACACGTAACCGCAAGAAACGCTGATGGCGGAGACTGCGACCAAGGAGATCCAGGGGATCGGGCCCCTGCGAAGCTTCATCGCCATCCTGGCGTCGATCGCCGTAGCCGGGGCGACGTTCGGGTTCAGCCTGCCGCTCCTGTCGCTTGTGATGGAGCAGCGCGGCTTCTCCGCCTCGGTGATCGGACTCAATACCACGGCCCAGTTCATCGGCCTTGTCATGGTCGGCCCCCTGGTACCGCGGATGCTGGCGATGCTCGGCACGTTGCGGATGCTGGCTCTCGCCTATCTGGGGATCGTGGTGATCGCCCTTCTCTTTCCTCTGTTCGACGATCTGCTAGCGTGGTTCGTGCTCCGCTGGCTCCTGGGCGCCGCCGGCGTGATCCTTGTCGTGGCCGGCGAAACCTGGATCAACCAGATCGCCGGCGACAGAATTCGCGGCCGCGTCGTCGGGCTTTACGGCAGCATGCTGGCCGCCGGTATCGCGATCGGGCCGATCGCCATCCGCTGGACCGGCACCGAGGGCTGGATGCCTTTCGTCGTCCTCGCGCTCGCGACCGCGATGGCGATCATTCCCCTTTTGCTCGCAATCGGCGTCGCGCCGCGGATCGTCGGCGTGCCGCGCAGCCGGCCATGGCATTTGGCGCGTGTCCTGCCCATCGCCGCGGTCGGCCCTCTTGTCTGCGGCTCGATCGAGGGCGCGACACTGTCGCTTCTGCCGGTCCACCTGCTCCACCAGGGCTATGGCGAGACGACGGCGACCGACGCGGTAACGGCGATGTTGCTGGGCGGCGTCGTCTCACAGGTCCCGTTCGGCTGGGCGGCGGACCACTTCGACCACCGACGCCTCGCGCTGATGACAGGCATCGTCGGCGCCGCCGGCTTTCTGGTGCTTCCCCTCGTCACCGGCGGCGATCCGACCGTCGTTCTGGTCACCCTGTTCCTGACCGGCAGCGCAACCTTCGGCCTCTACACGCTGGCCCTGGTCATGATCGGCACCAAGTTTCGCGGCGCCGACCTCGCCCAGGCCAATGCCGGGGTGATCATTCTTTACGGCATCGGCAGTCTGGCCGGTCCTGCCGTCAGCGGGCCGATGATGGAATGGAGCCCGACGCTCGGACTGCCCGGCGCATTGACCGCATTCTGCGCGGCATTCGTCGTCTTCGTCGCCATCCATGCCTACGGCCGGCGGAGCACCCTAGTGTCGGCCCGGCGCTCACCTTGACAGCGGAGGCCGGAGCGCTATGTTCCGCACTCGACTAGTTTCAGGATTCGACCGATGGCAAAACCCGCAAATATCAAGATCCGGCTGAACAGCACCGCCGACACCGGTTTCTTCTACGTCACGAAGAAGAATCCGAAGACGGTGACCGGCAAGCTGGAAGTGAAGAAGTATGATCCGGTCGCGCGCAAGCACGTCCTGTTTCGCGAAGGCAAGATCAAGTAACACGGCGGCCGATCGACGGCAGGCCGCGTCAGGCGGCCTCTTCCGACCGGCCGCTCATGGCCGGTGACCTTTCTTGACGCCCGACCAAGCACAGGTTCTTGCACTGCGCGTTCTCGCGCACATGGCCGGGGACGAGCGCGCCTTGGCCGGCTTCCTCGCCCAGAGCGGGATGGATCGCGATAGCCTCATGCAGTCGGCCAACGACCCCGAGACACTGGCGGGCGCGCTGGATTACCTTCTCGCCGACGAGAGGTTGCTGCTCGCCTTCTGCGAAGCAGAGGCCGTTCCGCCCGAAACACCGGCGCGCGCCCGCGCCGCCCTTCCTGGAGCCAACCCGGAATGGTGACCCTGCGCGACGAGCGCCTTCACCCCGACGTCGTTTCCCAGCTCGACGGCATCGACCTCGACACCGCTCGGCCGCTGGTGATCAGCGATGCCGACGAAGTGCTGTTCGACTTCATGACCACCTTCGAGACGTTCCTCGAATCCCAAGGGCTCTATTTCAGCTGGGAATCGTTCGGTCTCGACGGGAATATCATCCGTCAGGTGGACAACACCGCCCTCACCCGCGGCGAAGGCTTCGCCCTGCTGGATGACTTCTTCGAAGCCCACACGGCGACGTTGGAGACCGTCCCGGGAGCGGTCGAGGCCCTGGATCGACTCGCCGAACGGGCGCAGATCATGATCGTCTCCAATCTGCCGATCCCGAAGCGTCACCTTCGCCGGCAATCGCTCGACCATCATGGCATGGTCTATCCGCTGATCGCCAACACCGGTCCCAAGGGACCGATCGTCCGCAGCTTGGCGCATGCCTTCTCAGCGCCGGTGTTCTTCGTCGACGATAGCCCGCGCCACATTGCCTCAGTGGCGGAATGTGCCGACGACGTCCACCGGATTCACTTCGTCGGCCACGAACGTCTGGCGACCCTGATCGGCCCGGCTCCCGACTGCCATCACCGTATCGACACCTGGCCCGAAGCGCGGGCGGTGATCGAAGGTATCCTGGACGAACGCGGGTTCTAGCCATGCGCATCGGCGTCGATCTCGGTGGCACGAAGATCGAAGTCGCCGCGATCGACGAAGCCGGCACGGTCGTCGACAGAGTTCGCCGGCCGACCCCCCGCGACGACTATGACGGCACCATCGAGGCGATCGCCGCCCTGGTCGACACCGTCGAAACCAGGCTGGGCCGCCGCTGTACCGTCGGCGTGGCGATGCCCGGCGCGCTATCTCCGGCCACCGGACGCATCAAGAACGCCAATTCGACCTGGCTGATCGGCCGGCCGTTCGACGCCGATCTCGCGCGAAGGCTCGATCGGCCGGTGCGGCTGCAGAACGACGCCAATTGCCTCGCTCTCTCCGAAGCGGTCGACGGCGCGGCCGCCGGTGCCGGCGTGGTATTCGCGGTCATCCTGGGGACGGGCGTCGGCGGCGGTCTGGTGGTGGGTGAGCGGCTGATCGAGGGCCGCAACGCCATCGCCGGCGAATGGGGCCACAACCCGCTGCCCTGGCCGGCGGCAGAGGAGCTGCCGGGCCCGACCTGCTACTGCGGTCTCAAGGGCTGCATCGAGACGTTTCTTTCAGGCCCAGCCCTCGCCCGCGATCACCTGAGCGCTACCGGAAGAAGCTGGCAGGTCCCGGCGATCCTGGACGCGGCGGCGGCCGGCGACGATGCGGCCGAGGCGGCGCTTCGCCGCTACGAGAACCGTCTCGCCCGCGCCTTCGCTTCGGTCATCAACATCCTCGACCCCGACGTGATCGTCCTCGGTGGCGGCCTATCGAACCTCGGCCGGCTCTACGACCACATCCCGGCGCTATGGAGCAACTGGGCTTTCTCCGACAGGGTCGACACGCGCCTCGTGCAGGCGCGCCATGGCGATTCCAGCGGCGTCCGCGGCGCCGCCCGGCTGTGGCTGGCGGGGGCATCACCACCATGAACGCCGCGGCCGCCTGGCTGTGTCGCGACTGTGGCGCATCGTCCCAGGACGAAAGCGCGGCGCGCGCCGCCGACGGCCGCTGCCTCGCCTGCGGCTCACCACGCACGGTGGCCCATCCGGAGCTGTTCTCGCTCGACATCGCCCACATCGACTGCGACGCGTTCTATGCGGCGGTGGAGAAGCGCGACAACCCGTCGCTTCTCGACAAGCCGGTGATCATCGGCGGCGGGCGACGGGGCGTCGTCAGCACCGCCTGCTACATCGCCCGCATATACGGGGTCCGTTCGGCGATGCCGATGTTTCAGGCGCTCAAGGCCTGCCCTGATGCCGTGGTCCTGCGCCCCGACATGGCCAAGTATTCGGCCGTGGGCCGCCAAGTACGACAGCTCATGCAGGAGGTCACACCGGTCATAGAGCCGCTGTCGATCGACGAAGCCTATCTCGACCTCGGCGCGCGTCTGCCGATCTACGCCAATCCCGCGTCGGCGCTGGCCACGCTCGCCCGCCGGATCGAAGCGTCGCTCGGCATCACCGTCTCGATCGGGCTCGGCCCCAACAAGTTTCTGGCCAAGATCGCATCGGATCTCGACAAGCCGCGCGGCTTCGCCGTTATCGGCCGCGGCGACGCCGCCGATTTCCTGGCGCCGAAGCGAGTCGGCGTGATCTGGGGCGTGGGCGAGAAGCTCGCTCAGCGCCTCGCCGCCGACGGCATCACCACCATCGCCCAGCTGCGAAAAGTCGACGAGCAGACGCTGATTCGCCGCTACGGCAGCATGGGCGCCCGGCTGGCCCTGTTCGCGCGCGGCGAGGACGACCGCCGGGTCGCCCCCCGAGGGGCGCCGAAGAGCATTTCCGTCGAGACGACCTTCGAGACCGACACGGCCGATCCGTCCGCTCTGAGCGCGGCTCTGTCACCGCTTTGCAGGCGCCTTGCCGAACGGCTGTTCCGCGCCGGCTATGCGGCCGAAAGCCTGGTCTTGAAGCTGAAAACCGCCGACTTTCAGACGCTCACACGCACTCGCACCCTCGCCCATCCGACGATGCGGGAAGCGTTGCTGCGAGAGGCAGCCGAGTCGTTGCTGGCCGGAGAAACGGGCGCCGTCGCCTTCCGGCTGATCGGTGTCGGCGCCGGTCGTCTCGTCGCGCCCGAAGAGGCCGACCCGCCGGACCTCCTCAGTGCCCTGGAAAAGGAGAAACCCGCCCCGCCTCAGCAGTCCGGCTTGGGAAGCAGCTCCAGTTCCTCAAGCACGGCGGACAAGACGAAATCGCCGTAGTTGAGGGTCAGATCCGAGGCGATGCCATGGTCGAACAGGCGGTAGTCGACCTCGAACTCGGGCTCGGCACTGTGGCTGTCGATCGGATAGTAGGCGAGACCTACCGGCCACGACTTGTGCCCCACCAACCCCGCGAACGGCTGTCGTTTGCCTTCCTTGACCTGCTGCGGCAGATGCTCGCCGCTGGGAATCTGATTGCCGATGAACACGCTGACCGGGTTCAGGCTGTCGGTGCCCGACCCGCTGAACACGGTCCGCTCAAAATGATGCGCGCCGGCCATCGCCTGCTCGACCAGCATGATCAGGTGGGATGACGGAAACATCGTCCCGGCCGGAAGCTCGAGCTCCGAGCCTTCGGGAACCGAGAACTGGACGTGGCCGTCCTTCCCGACACCGCGGATATAGGCGGAGCCTGCGACCTGCTCCACCGGGTCGCCCATGTTCAGGCTGCGCATGGCGAAACGGAAGCGCAGCCCGTCATACGACTC
>PBKC01000049.1 GCA_002721365.1 Rhodospirillaceae bacterium
AGACGCCGTCGACGTCGGTATAGATGTCGCAGCGGTCAGCCTTGATGGCCGCAGCCAGCGCCACCGCCGAGGCGTCCGATCCGCCCCGGCCGAGGGTCGCCACCCGGTTGTCCGGGCCGAGCCCCTGGAACCCGGCGACGACCGCGACTTCGCCATCGTTCAACCGGCTCAACAAGGCATCCACCTCGATCGATTTCATCCGCGCCTTGCCGTGCATGCCATCTGTGTGAATCGGCAGTTGCCAGCCCAGCCAAGAGCGGGCCGGCACACCCATGTCCTGCAAGGCGAGGGCCAGAAGACCTATGGTGATCTGCTCGCCGCTCGAAACCACGACATCGTATTCGCGCGGGTCCCGCAGATTGCCGGCTTCCTTGGCCCAGCCGACCAGACGGTCGGTGGTCCCGGCCATCGCCGAAACCACGACGGCGACCTGGTCGCCCTGATCGTGGGCAGCCTTGACGCGCTTAGCGACATTCCTGATGCGATCGATGTCGGCGACCGACGTGCCGCCAAATTTCTGAACGATTCGGGCCATTCCGTGATCCTGCCGCCTACGCGCGCTTGCGCGCCGCGCCTTTGCGGACGCAGTCTGTGGCCGACTATCCGGCCGGCGCGTATATAGCCCCTAACGTCCGAGGCCGGCAACCGGCGCCGCGCCATCGCAGTCGAGGACCGCCCCATGCACCGCCCGCACGCCCCTCATCCCGCCACCGCCGACTCAGACGAGATCGCGCGCTTCGACGCCCTGGCCGAGACCTGGTGGGACGAAAGCGGGCCGATGGCGCCGCTGCACCGGCTGAATCCGACTCGAATCGCCTTCATCCGGGATGCGGCCGTCGCCCATTGGCGTCGCGATCCCCGAATCGTCGACCCGCTCAAGGGCCTCGACCTTCTCGATGTCGGCTGTGGCGGCGGCCTGATAACGGAGCCGATGGCACGACTCGGCGCCCGCGTCACGGGCCTCGACCTCGCCGAACGCAACGTCGCCGCCGCTCAGGCCCATGCCGCCCTGATGGATCTCGATATTCGCTATCGCGCGACACCGGTCGAAGAGCTGGCCGCGGCCGGCGAAACCTTCGATATCGTCCTGGCCCTGGAGGTGGTCGAGCACGTCGCCGACCTCGACCTGTTTCTGGCCGCGGCCGCCCGGTGCACGCGACCGGGCGGACTGTTGTTCGTCGCGACCCTGAACCGCACCGCCAAGTCCTTCGCCACCGCGATCGTCGGCGCCGAATACGTTCTCGGCTGGGTCCCTCGCGGCACCCACCAATGGCGCCGGTTCGTCCGTCCGGCCGAGATCGTCGGCCGTCTGCAACGCGATGGCCTGTTCACCGAGGATATGGCCGGCATGACCTACGCCCCCTTGTCGGGGGACTGGCAACTGAGCCGGGACGTGTCCGTCAACTACATCCTCTGCGCCGCGCGACCGCCTGCCTGAGCCCGGCCGGCGCCTTCATTACAGATTGTTAATGTTGCGGACACCTCGCGGCAATCCGCGAGGTGGTCCCATGCATGTCATCCGGTTGCAGCCGCTCTCGCAGAAAGCGGCACGATCGTTGGGTGCTCTGCGAGTTGCGGCTAGAGAACCGGGTTGCGGCGCGGTCATGCCGGTGTGCCGGCATGAGACGCGAGCCCGAATAACGCATAAAGCAGAGAATGGAGGACGCAGAAATGCTGCAGAGGAAACGCCGTCACACCGCCGATTGGTTGGGAGGCATCGCCTTCGTCGCCGCAGCGGCCGGATTGACCACCGCGGCCGCCGCCGCCGACAACGGCTACGGTTCGCGGCTCAGCATGTCCGACATCTGCGGCGATTGTCAGGTCGAGAAGTTCACCCAGTGCGGTGACTTCCTGGAAGGCCCGATCTTCGACAATTCCGGCAATCTCTGGCTGGTCAGCATCGAGAGCGGCAACATCGAGAAGGTTACCTCGGACAGAACCTGCAAGACCGTCGTCAACACCGGCGGCGAGCCCCAGGGCCTGGAATTCCATAAGGACGGCCGGTTGTTCGGCGTCGATCGCAAGCGCGGCGTGTTCTGGATCGACATCGAGTCGGGCGAAGTCCACGACTACATGCGCTACTTCCAGAACGAGAACTTCCACGGCCCGAACGATCTGATCTTCGATTCGAACGGCGGCATCTACTTCACCGATCCGTGGGGGTCGAGCGTGATCAACCCGACCGGCGGGCTCTATTACATCTCGCCGGAGCCCGAGAAGAAGATCACCCGGCTCGCCGACAACCTCACCTTCCCCAACGGCATCGCCCTGTCACCGGATGACAAGACGCTCTATGTCGGCGACTTCAACCGCAACCGGGTGCTGGCCCTGCCGATCGAAAGCCCCGGCGTTCTGAACGTGGGCTTCGCTCATGTCCTGACCTATCTCAACGGCGAGATGGGCACCGACGGCATGACCGTCGATCAGGACGGCAACATCTATCAGGCTCATTACGGCGCCGGCGAAGTGGTCGTCATCGACAGCCACGGCAAGATCGTCGGCGCCATCCGCCTGCCCGACGGCGCCGGCATGCAGACCACCAACGCCGCCTTCCACGACGGCTACCTCTACATCACGGAAGCCGGCCAGAACGTCGTCTGGCGGGTGAAGACCAAGATACCGGGCGTCAAGTTGTTCCAGGATAAGTAAGCCCCGGACATCCCCCAACTACTCCCAATCAACTACTCCCAAGTTGATCAGGCCCCCGTCCCCGCGGGGGCCTTTTCTTTTTCTCTCAGGGTAGAGATCCGACGCCCATCCGTTCCAGGGCATCGCCGAGCCGCACGTAATCGGGAAAAGCGTTGTAGGCCTGCGCGGAAATCCGGACCCACAGCGCATCGTCGATCGCCAGCACCGGCACCTCGATCCGATGCTCGTGCCACAGCCGGTCGTGAAGCGCGGCCGCGGTCTCCCAACCTTGGCCGGCGGACGGCGGCAGGCGAACCGCAGCCATCGCCCCGCGCATGGCCGCCGGAGCGGCCGCCTCGGTTCCCAGCCGATCCACGAGCGATCGGGCGGCTTTATCGGCCAGCGAGGCATTGCGCGCCCGAAGCCCGGCACCGCCCAACGTCTCGTGAAAGTCGATCGCCGCCGGGACGGAAAGCGCCGGCGTCGGATCGGCCGTGCCCGTCCAATCGAACTCGGCGGTGAAGCCGTGGCCATACTGGTTGGAGATGACGGTGGGATGAAGGATGTCCTGACGGTCGCCGCGCGCCCACAGGAAGCCGGCGCCTTTCGGGGCACAGAGCCATTTGTGGCAGTTGCCGGCGTACCAGTCGACGCCGAGCCCGGCGATGTCGAGGTCGAGCATGCCCGGCGCATGGGCGCCGTCGATCAGGACCGGGACGCCACGATCCCGGCACAGGGCTGCAAGCGCGGCGACGGGAAGAATGATGGCACTGTGCGAGGTGACGTGGTCGAACACTGCCAGCCGGGTCTTCGAGGTCAATGCCGCCTCGACCGCTGCCGTCACCGCCGCTTCGTTCGCAACAGGCAGCGGCAGCGGGATCACAGTCAGGTCCGTGCCGGCGCTGCGGCAGTAGTGGCGGAGAGCATTCCTGACTGCCGGGTAGGCCTGGGCCGTGGTGACGACCTGATCGCCCGGACGGAGCGGCAGGGAACTCAGCACCGCATTGACGGCTGCAGTCGCGTTCGCGGTGAAGACAAGATCAGTCCCCTCCGCTCCAACGAACCCACCGAGGATGCCCGCGGACTCGCGCAGCGCTTGCGGCACGATCTCGTTCATGAACAGCACGGGCTGGCGCTCCATCTGCGCCCGCCATTCCGCCTGCCGGTCCAGAACGACACGGGGCGTGGCCCCGAACGAGCCGTGATTCAGGAAGACGGCATCGTCGTCCAATGTCCATTCGTGGCGAACGGCCGCACCGAGTCCCGGGCCCTCCATCGCGGGGCCCACCGGTCAGCTATCGGTGCGCGACAGCCAGGGAACGCTGACGACGTCGATGCCTTCCTCGCGAAGCTCCCGCGCTTCCTCTTTCGAAGCCTCGCCGTAGATCCGGCGTTCCTCGACCTCGCCGTAATGAATTTTGCGCGCCTCTTCGGGAAATTGGTTCCCGACATAGTCGCTGCTGCGCTCGATATCCTCGCGCAGCTTGCGCAAGAGCTTCATCGCCTTGCCGAGGTCGGCGGCCTCGGCCGATGCCCCCTCGCCGGACTGAGGCTCCCCGGACGGGACGTCCTCGCTCGCCCCGGTCGACAGGCGCGGCGCCATCGGTGCCTTGACGATCGTACGATCGCCGCAAAGCGGGCACGCGATCTCTCCGGCCTCGGCCTGGTGCTCATAGGCCGCTCCGTCACGGAACCACGCCTCGAAGACATGATTCGCCTTGCATTTCAGGTCGAAGAGAATCATCGCTTTTCCAACGACTTCGCTCGATCGTCACAAAGATGCAGAAATGCCCTTTCCATTCGGTAAATACAAGCGGCAGCCATGACTGACGACCATTCTCGTCCCGGCCGCCTTCCACCCTCACCGTGGCTGTTACGGCATCTCGAGCTGCTGCCTGCCCAGGGCTCGGCGATCGACGTCGCCTGCGGATCGGGCCGGCACACACGTCTTTTTCTCGAAAAGGGCTGGCGGGTCGTCGCCATGGACCGGGACCTGTCCGGCATCGCCGATCTCCTGTCGCCGGCCCTGATCGCGGTGGCGACCGATCTGGAGGACGGCACGCCCTGGCCGTTCACCGGCATGCGCTTCGACGCGGTCGTCGTCACCAACTACCTGTTCCGGCCGCTGCTCCCGACGGTGGTGGCTGCGGTTGCGCCGGGCGGCGTGCTGGTCTACGAGACGTTCGCCGAAGGTAACGAGCGGTTCGGACGGCCATCCAATCCCGATTTCCTGCTGCGGCCCGGGGAACTGCTGAATGCGGTTGCCGCCAGGCTGCGGGTGCTGGCCTATGAAGATCTGACCGTCGACCAGCCGAAACCCGCCGCGGTCCAGCGTATCGTCGCCACCGCCGACGCCTGAAGGAGCAATCGCAATGAAGCACGCACTGGCCATCGTCCTGCTGCTGGCCGCGCTTTCCGCGCCGGCCTGGGCGAAGGAAGCCGTGATCCTGACCGAGGCCGACAACGGCAAGCCGCGCACCATCGCCGCAGGTAGCCTGATCGAAGTCCGCCTGCCGGGCTCGCAGGAGGCCGGCCCCCGCTGGATCAATCGTTCACCGCTCGGGCAGGTCCGGTTGGCGACGGCCGACATCCGCGGGGTCGTGGAAGACGGCGAGGTCTCGGCAACGAAGATGACCGAAGTGTTCTATTTCGAGGCGGTCATGACGGGCGAGACCGCGCTCTCCCTCGATTACATCACCGGCTGGGACGAAGAGCCGCTGGACCGCTACTCGGTACCGCTGGTGGTCGAGTAAAGCCTCTCGGGCGCGTCGAAAGTCCTCAGCGCCCGTTATCGCTATTCCGCAGCCGCGCGCCGGCCTCTCGCCGGCGCCGCGAAGGGTCGGTCGTGCTGGAGGCTGGGAACGGCCGTCCGCGCGGCCGCAATCGCCGTAGGGTCGATATCGGCCAGAACGACACCGGGCTCCTCGCCCGCCTCCGCCAGAACCTCGCCCCAGGGCGCCACGATCAGCGAGTGGCCGTAGGTCGCACGGCGACCATAATGACTGCCGCACTGAGCGGGCGCGAAGACGAAGCAACCGGTCTCGATCGCCCGCGCCCGCAGCAGGACATGCCAATGGGCGGCGCCGGTCGGCCGCGTGAATGCGGCGGGGATGCTGAGGAAGTCCGCGCCGGCCTGGGCCAGGGTGCGATAGAGCGCCGGAAAGCGAAGGTCGTAGCAGACCGTCATCCCGAGCGTCCCCCAGGGCGTGTCGGCCAGGCAGGCCGCGCCGCCGGGCTGGAACGCCGCCGACTCCCGATACTGCTCGCCGGTGGGAAGATCGACGTCGAACATGTGAATCTTGTCGTACTTCGCGACGACCGTGCCGTCCCCGGCGATCAGGTAGGAGCGATTGGCGAGCCGGTCCGCCGCCAGCTTGACGGTGAGCGATCCGACCAGCAGCCAGGCGCCGGTCTCGGCAGCCACCGAGCGATAGGCGGCGAGGCCGCGATGCTCGGCCTCCTCCTCCGCTTCGGCCAGCAGCACCTTCTGCGGCGCCATGCGACCGGCGTTCTCGGGCAGGTTGATCAGCACCGCACCGTCGTCGCGTGCCCGGCGCACCAAATCCGAAGCGCCCGCGACAGTAGCGTCGGGGTCGACGACGCTGGTCATCTGGACGCAGGCGACCTTGAACGTCTCGCTCATCTCACGGCTTCCAGCAATGTGTCGAGTTCACCGCTCCGCTCCAGCGCCGCGAGGTCGTCCGACCCGCCGACATGGCGGTCGCCGATGAAGATCTGCGGCACGGTGTTGCGTCCGTTGGCCCGCTCGACCATCTCGCGGCGGCGGCCCGGATCGCTGATCACATCGATCTCTTCGAACGCCACGCCCTTCTCTTCGAGCAGATCCTTGGCGCGGAAGCAGTAGGGGCAGAACGGGCTGGAATAGACGACAACCGTGGCCATGGGGCATTTCCCGTCTGAATGGCTCTGACAGAAAGGCTAGTCCGCGCGTACCACCCGAGCAAGGGTCAGCACGTCGACCCGGGCGGCACCAGCCCGGCGCAGAACCCGGGCGCAGGAGTCGATCGTGGCACCGGTCGTGAAAACGTCGTCGATCAGAACGACCCGGCGGCCTTCGAGGACGGAGCGCGCATCCGCATCAACGACGAAGCCTGCACGGACGTTGCGCAGACGTTCATCCCGGGACAGTCCTCCTTGCGACGGGGTCGGCTTGCTCCGCCGCAAGAGACGCGTGGCGACGGCAATCCCGTGGCGGCGGCCCAGCGCATGGGCGAGCAGGGCCGACTGGTTGAAGCGGCGGCGGAAAAGACGGCGGGGATGCAGCGGCACGGGCAGCAGCAGATCGGCGTCGGCCAGAAGCTCGGCGCCTGCGCGGTCGAGCCAGTCCGCCAAAGCAGGCGCGAGATGGGTCTGATCGCCATGCTTGAAACCGACGACGAGCCGGGCCGGAATTTCCCCGTAACGCATCACCGCACGCGCCCGGTCGAAAGCCGGCGGATCGGCCAGACACGCGCCGCACAGCGTCGCCGGGCCATGGTCGTGGCCAAACGGCAATCCGCACGAGGCACAGTAAGGGGCGGCGATGAAGTCGACCTTCCCCCAGCAGTCGGCGCAAAGCCGTCCGGGCCTGTCCACCGCCATGCGGCAGGCAGGGCAGGTCGGTGGCAGCAACACGTCCACGAGGCGGGAAGCCGCGATCGACAGCGTGCCGGTTACGGTCGGCATGGCAAGGGTGGCCCCCTCCTTCCCTGCGAGCCGGACAGCGCCCATAGTCCCCCCATGAACGCAGACGCCGACGACATTCACATCTTCGACCGAATGGCGGTCCGCCGCCACCGGGATCGTGCCGCCGCCGCCCCCGACGGCCATGACTTTCTGCTGGTCGAAATAGCCGACCGCCTGGCGGACCGGCTGGCGGACACCAGCCGCAAATTCCCGCTGGCGCTCGACCTCGGCTGCCATCGCGGCGAGATCGGGCGCACGCTCGGCGGACGCGGTGGGATCGAGACCCTGATACAGGCCGATGGTTCGGCGGTCATGGCGAAAGCTGCCGGCGGTCTCGCCCTGGTTGCCGACGAGGAGGCACTGCCGTTCGCCGAGGGGAGCTTCGACCTGATCCTCAGTTCGCTAACCCTGCATTGGGTGAACGACCTGCCGGGCACCCTGATCCAGGCGCGCCGCGTCTTGCGCCCTGACGGCCTGTTCCTGGCGGCAATGCTGGGTGGCGAAACGCTGGCGGAGCTCAGGGAAGCGATCATCGAAGCGGAGATCGCGGAGGAAGGCGGCGCACGTCCGCGCATCTCCCCCTTCGCCGAGGTTCGCGACGCCGGCTCGCTGTTGCAGCGGGCAGGCTTCGCCTTGCCGGTGGTCGACCTCGATACGATCACCGTCAGCTATTCGAACGCCCTGGCGCTGATGCGGGACCTCAGATGGATGGGCGAAGCCAATGCCATCGCGGCGCGGCCGCGGACGTTCACGCGCCGCGCGACGCTGCTCAGGGCCGCAGCGATCTATGCCGATCGTTTCGGCGATTCCGACGGGCGCATCCCCGCCCGCTTCCAGATTCTGTTCCTGACCGGATGGGCGCCGCATGAAAGCCAGCCCAAACCCGCACGTCGCGGCAGCGGCACGATCGACCTGGGGCAGGCGTTGAAGCGAAAGTGATCACAGACTTGGAGCGGCAAACAGTATAACTTAACGCATACGCCGCAACCGCAAAGGCCCATACCCCAAGGCGCAATGGTCGAAGTCCGCTCCTATGTCGTCTCCGCTCCGGAAACGGAAGCGGCGTTGGAATCGCTGGATGCCAAGATCGCGGCGTCCGATGTCGCACCGTCGCTCGCCTATGTCTTCTACGGCAGCGGCCATGACGACAGCGTTATTCACGCATTCCTGTCGCGACGTTTTCCAGGACTGCCGGTGATCGGCGGCACCTCTTGCGCGGGGGTGATGAACGAAGAGCGCGTGTGGGACGCGCATTCGATCGGGATGCTGCTGATCGAGGACAGCGATGGCGACTACGGGGCAGCGGCGGCACCGTTGGGCCCCGACGCCGCCGCCACGGCCGCCGAACTGCTGACCCGAGCCCTGGACAACGCCGGATGTGCGGGCGAACTGCCAGAACTGATCTGGATATACCAAGCGCCCGGCCGCGAGGAGCAGACGATCGCCGGGCTGCGGTCTATCGTCGGCGACCGCTGCCCGATCATCGGCGGCAGTTCAGCCGACGACACGGTCGCGGGCGACTGGCGCCAGCTGGGCCCGGACGGACCGATGACCGAAGGCCTGGTGGTGGCGGTGCTGTTCTCCTCGGGCGGTATCGGTTTCGCGTTCCAGGGCGGCTATGAACCCACCGGCAAGAGTGGCGTCGTCAGCCATATCGAAGGTGACGGAACCGGGCCACGCAGCGGCCGAAAGGTCGTCTCCATCGACGACCAGCCGGCGGCCCAGGTCTACAACGATTGGATCGGCGGCATGCTCGACGCCAAGATGGCGGAGGGCGGCAACATCCTCGCCGATACCACCATGTTCCCGCTGGGAATCGACAATGGAGAGATCGACGGGGTCACCCAGTACCTATTGGTCCATCCGGACGCCGTCACCCCGGGCGCCGGTCTCTCGACTTTCGCCACCCTGACCGAGGGCACCCGCGTCTACGGGATGTGCGGCAACAAGCAGCGACTGGTGGAACGGGCGGGACGGGTCGCCGCCAGCGCGGCTTCCGCGCTCGACGGAGGGGTCGACAATCTTGCCGGCGGGCTGATCGTCTACTGCGCCGGCTGCAAGCTGGCAGTCGGCGACCTGATGGCGGGCGTCTCCGGCCAGGTCGCCACCAGCTTCGAGGGGCAGCCCTTCCTTGGCTGTTTCACCTTCGGTGAGCAGGGCCATACCCTCAGCCGCAACATGCATGGGAATCTGATGATTTCCGCCATTGCCTTCGGCCGCTGACCCGGCACCGATGGAGAGCAAGGAGACCCTTCGAGAGGCACTGCTCGCCGCTCGAACCACTATCGATACGCTCCGTACCGAGAACGCCCACGCCAAGCTGCTGCTCGATACGCTCGAAACCCTCCTGGTCGCGGATTTCGATCACGATCCCTTCGCCGAGATATTCACCTCGCTGCGGTCCGTCTTCTCCTTTACCGGCGTCAAGGTGCTCGCGGCCGACGAAAGCGCCCCGGACAGCCTGATCTGCGTCGCCGCCGATCCCTCCGAGCTGATCGGCATGCGTTGGCCGGTCGGCACTTTTTTCGCGCGTGTCCTGAACGGCCGCGTCACCGCGGCGCTGACCAACGAAAAGTTCGAAGAATGGCAGGCGCTGGACAGCAGGTTGCTGTCGGCTGACCAGCCCGTTCTCTATCTGCCGATGGCGGTACGCGACCGCCGCGGCCTCCTGATGCTGCTTCGCGATGTCGGGGACGAAGGGTTCGACCGTTCCCACGTGGCCCTGGCGCGCAAGTTCTCCGTCCTGGCGTCCGCTGCGTTCGCCGCCCTCCACTCACGCCAGCGCGAGGAAGAGAGCCAGCGTCTCCGCCAGCTCACCACGAAGCTGCGCGAAAGCGAGCGTGCGCTCGCCTATCGGGCCAATTACGACGAGCTTACCGGGCTCCCCAACCGAACGATGATCGAGGAGCGCGTCACCACCGCCATCCGCTCCCTGCCGCCGAAGGGCCATCTGGCGCTGGCATTCATCGATCTCGACAACTTCAAGCGGGTCAACGACTTCTACAACCATTCGGTGGGCGACGGCCTGCTGGTCGCCGTCACCGAGCGGATCAAGGCCTCGATCCGCTCATCGGACGTGCTGGCACGGCTCGGCGGCGATGAATTCGTTCTTCTTATCACCCCGACCGAGCAGGTCGACCACATCAAGCGCGCGGTCGAACGGATCACCGAGCAACTGAAGCTGCCGTTCATGATCGAAGGCAACGAGTTGTTCACTTCGGCGTCGATCGGCGTCAGCATCTTTCCCGACCACGGTACCGACTATGACGCCCTGAGGCGCAACGCCGATGTCGCCATGTACCGGTCGAAGAAACGCGCCAGCGGCGGCATCGCCTATTTCGACGCAACGGCCGACGACACCTCCGCCACCCAGATGCAGCAGGAGCAGCGGCTCAGAGCGGCCGTCCGAGAGCAGCGGTTCCGGTGCGCGTTTCAGCCCAAGATCGACATCCGTAAACGCGCCCTGGTCGGCTTCGAGGCGTTGATCCGCTGGATCGACGAAAAAGGCCTGGTGCGCCCGCCCGGCCACTTCATCGGCATGGCGTCCGACCTGGGTCTGCTCGACGACATCACGGGGTTCGTTCTGAGAGAGGCCGTCGCCGCTCTCGGCCAATTCGATCCTGTTTTCGGCGGCCGCACCCGCATCAGCATCAACATCGCGGCCAAGCAGGCGTCCAACCAGGCATTCATGGAGAGCTTCATCGACGGCATCGCCGCGACCGGTCACGCCGAACGATTGATGCTGGAAATCACCGAGGAGGCGATGATCCAGCCCGATCCCTTCCAGTCCGAGATCCTGCCGGCACTGCGGCAAAAGGGTATTTCGGTATCGATCGACGACTTCGGCACCGGCTATTCCTCGTTCTCCGTCCTGGCCGACATCACCGCCGACGAACTGAAGGTCGACCGCTCCTTCATCAGCGCCATCCACCAGCGATCGCGCAGCCAGAGCATCCTGAAGGCCGTCGAATCCCTGGGCTCGGCCCTTGGTCTCCCGATCGTCGCCGAAGGGGTCGAGACGGCGGACGAGCTCAACTTCCTGTTCCGGGAAACCGGTATTTCGATGGTGCAGGGCTACCACATCGCACGGCCGATGTTCCCGAAGGATCTGATCGATCACTGGCGCGCCCATCACCACCGGCTGGATCGCGACTTGTCGGTTCTCTCGGCCGCCTGACCGGCAGGACGATCCCACGCCTTTCCGAAAGTTGGCTTTCGTCAAGAAGGCTTCGAGCCGATCCGGCCTGCCGAGATTGCGCCTTAGTCGGTCAATACCGTCCGCAGCACAGGGATGAGCGGCAGATCGGCGGGCGGCATGGGATAGTCGTCCAGTTCGTTCCCCGACACCCAGGCCAGCCGCTGGCCTTCGCGTCCCTCCGGCGCACCGGCCCAGTTCCGACACAGGAGCAGCGGCATCAGCAGGTGGAAGTTCTCATAGGCATGAGACGCAGTGACGACGGGAGCCAGCGCGCCCTCGGTGAGCGTCACGCCCAGTTCCTCGTCGAGCTCGCGGATCGCCGCGGCCTTGACGGACTCGCCCGCGCCCAGCTTGCCGCCCGGAAACTCCCACATGCCGGCCATCGCCTTTCCCGGCGGCCGTTCTGCGACAAGAACCCGACCGTCATCGTCGACCAGCACGACCGCGGCCACCATCACCACACGGGGGCCGCTCGCCCGAGGACGAGCGGGATCGGTCGCCGCACCCGCGAAAATCGAGACCGGCGCCACCATGGCCCTGGCGGGGAAGGCCATATGTCCGCTTCCGTCCAAGCGCAGACCGGCCCGTTCGAGCACCCGGACGGAACGGTGGTTGTCGACATGCACCTTGGCGACGACGCGGGAGACGCCGAGCGTGTCGAAGGCGAAGGCGACGAGCCTGCGCACCGCCTCGGTGGCATAGCCCTGACGCCAGTACCGTCGGCCGAGCCAGTAGCCGACCTCGGCTGCCCCGTTTTCCGGCTGTAACCCCGCCGCCCCGACCAGGGCGCCGTCGTCCCGGCGACGCAGAGCGAAGACGAAGCTTTCACCGCTGGTAAAGCCGTTCAGCGTCCCCGCGATCCATCGCGAGGCGACGTCTTCGGGATAGGGACAGGGAATACGGGCCGCGTAGCGGGCCACATCCGGGTCACCGGCAAGGCGGCTGATCATCGCCGCGTCCGACAGGCGGAACCGATCGAGCAGCAAGCGCTCGGTCTCGATCGGAGCGAAGGCGGTCACGGGTCCCGCCCGGTGCGGCTCAGCTTCGATAGCTCGCGTTGATGTCGATGTAGCGGTGCGTGAGATCGCAGGTCCACACCGTCGCGACCCCGCCGCCCACACCGACATCGACTTCGATATCGATTTCCTGGCCTTTCATATGCGTCGCCACCGGTGCTTCCTCATAGCCGGGCCGCACCATGCCGTTCTCGGCCACCACGATTCCGCCGATGGCGATGCGGAGCCGGTCACGGTCGGCCTTTTCGCCCGATTTGCCGACCGCCATGACGATCCGCCCCCAATTGGCGTCCTCGCCGGCAACGGCGGTCTTCACCAGAGGAGAGTCGGCGATCGCGCGGGCGATCCGTTCCGCGGAGCGGCGCGACTGGGCGCCCCCCACCGTGACGGTGACGAACTTGGTGGCGCCCTCGCCGTCCCGCACGATCTGCTGCGCAAGATCGGTCATCACGCCCTCGAGCGCCCGCCGGAAGCCCACGAGCCGGCGGTCACCGGCGCTGAGGATCGGCGGGTCGACCGGCACCTGCCCTGTGGCGAAACACAGAACCGTGTCGCTGGTCGAGGTGTCGCTGTCGACCGTGACTGCGTTGAAGGTGCGCCGATTGGCGTTGCGGACCATCAACTGGAGCACCGGCGCCGGGATTGCGGCGTCGGTGAAAATGAAGCCCAGCATCGTCCCCATATGCGGCGCGATCATCCCCGACCCCTTGGCGATCCCGTTAATGGTGACGCCACGGCCGTCTATCTTGGCCGATCGTGTCGCCCCCTTCGGAAAGGTATCGGTGGTCATGATCCCGTTCGCGGCTGCTTCCCACCCGGCATCCGTCAGGGACTGGTTCAGGCTGGGCAGCGTGCCGACGATCTTGTCAAAGGGCAGCGGTTCCCCGATCACGCCGGTCGAAGCCAGATAGATCTCGCTCGGTGAGCAGCCGATCATGGTCGCGGCCGCCCTGGCCGTTTCCTCGACCGCCTTCTTCCCCGCGCTGCCGGTGAACGCATTGGCGTTGCCCGAGTTCACCACCAGTCCCCTGGCATGCCCCTGAGGCAGGATCGTGCGGCACCAGTCGACCGGCGCCGAAGGCATCGACGACAGGGTGAATACACCGGCAACCGTGGTCCCCGGCTCCAGGATCGCGAGGGTGAGATCGGTACGGCCCCGATAGCGGATACCGCAGGAGGTCGCACCGAGGCGCACGCCGGCGATCGGCCTGAGGTCAGGGAAACCGGCGGGAGCTAAGGGTGAACGAGGCGGCATGACGGGACTCCGTGCAGGCGGAAGGCGACCGGGGACCTACTGGTCGCCGGTCGCTGCCGGGGCATCGCCCGACGCGCTGTCTTCGGCCGGAAGCGGCTTCCCTTCGCGGTTGAAACGCTCGATTTTGGTCTCGTTCTTCAGCTCGGTCAGGATCTGCTGCATTTCGCCGCGAGCGAAATGCTCCATGATCTCGTCCTGAACCTGCTCGAACGGCGGGAACTCACGGGTGCGCCGGCTCTCGACCTTGATGACGTGCCAGCCGAACTGGGTCTGAACGGGTTCCGACACTTCGCCGTCTTCCAGCGCAAACGCGGCTTCGGAGAACGGCGCAACCATCTGCTGCTTGGAGAAGAAGCCGAGATCGCCGCCGCTCTGCGCGGCACCTGGCTCGATCGACTTCTCCTTCGCCATCTCGACGAAGTCGGCCCCGTCCATGATTTCCTGACGGATCGCTTTCGCTTCCTCCTCCGTCTGCACGAGGATGTGGCGGGCGTGGATTTCCACCTGCGGCTCGGTCTGAGCCTTCAGTTCCTCGTATTTCGCGCGGACCATCTCCGGGTCCATGCGCTGGCGAACCCGATCGGTCAGATACATGTCGCGGAGCACCTGATCGGCGATCTGCTTCATGCGCTGGGCATACTGATCGCTGTCCTCCACGCCCGCTTCGCGCGCCGCATTGATGACGACGGTCTGGTCGATCAGATCGTCGAGAATCTTTTCGTAAAGCTCGTCGAAGGTATTGTCCTTCTGCTGCTTGGCGGGAAGCGAGACGACTCGCGCCACCACCTCGGACAGCATGATCTCCTGCTTGCCGACCCGCGCGACGACGACGTCATCGGTCTGGTCCTCGGCAGCGCGGACGTCGGCCGGAGCGGCGACGAAGGCGCCTGCCGCCATGACGACCGCGACAATTGCGGTGGCGGTGCGAAGTGCGAATTTGGCCATGAAACTGCTTCTCCCTGCGTCGCTGCCGGGTCGAGGACGAGCCGGTGACGAGCCGTTTTGATGCTTCTATTGGGGCGGCCTGCCGCGAACCCACCGCGCCGCCATGACGACGCGCCGCATCATGCATATACCGAAAGGCGCGACAAGGCCGCAGCAAGTGCGGCCGAGGGCCGCCCCTCGACCCGGCGCCTGCGGAGCGGCACGGGAGCCCCCGCGTTGACTCTCCCCGCCCACTTGCCTATCTGTGACCCTGGTATTTCCTTTATCTCCGCTCCAATTCAGAGGTCCGCATGTTTGCCGCAGCAGCCCGGCGTTTTTTCGGTACGGCGAACGATCGCGTCATCAAGGAGCACCGTCGAACCGTCGAACGGATCAACGCGCTCGAACAGGACGTCGAAGGACTGTCCGACGAAGCGCTGAAGGCGCGGACGGCGCAGTTCCGCGAGCGGCTTGAGTCAGGCGAGACTCTCGACGCCATTCTGCCGGAAGCTTTCGCGACCGTGCGCGAGGCGGCCAAACGCGTTCTCGGCCAGCGCCATTTCGACGTCCAGCTCATCGGCGGCATCGTCCTGCACAAGGGCCAGATCGCCGAGATGAAGACCGGCGAAGGCAAGACGCTGGTGGCGACGTTGCCCGTGTATCTGAACGCGCTCTCCGGCAAAGGCGTCCACGTCGTCACGGTTAACGACTACCTGGCCCGGCGCGACTCCGAATGGATGGGCGCGATCTACCGGTTCCTCGGGCTTTCCGTCGACTGCATCGTCCATGGGCTCACCGATCCGCAGCGCCGTGACGCCTATGCGTCGGACGTCACCTACGGAACGAACAACGAGTTCGGCTTCGACTATCTGCGCGACAACATGAAGTTCTCGCTGGAGAGCATGGTCCAGCGGCCCTTCAACTTCGCGATCGTCGACGAGGTCGACTCGATCCTGGTCGACGAGGCGCGAACGCCGCTGATCATTTCCGGCCCGACCGAGGACAACTCCGAGCTCTACAAGCGCGTCGACGCGCTGATCCCTGCGCTCGGGGAAGACGATTACGAGAAGGACGAGAAGGCCCGCGCCACCACCCTGACGGAGGCCGGCACCGAGCGGATCGAGCAGCTTCTGCGTGAGAACGGCCTGATACCCGAGGAGAGCGGCCTCTACGACATCGCCAACGTCTCGGTGGTGCATCACGTGAACCAGGCGCTTCGGGCGCACAAGCTGTTCACCCGCGATACCGACTATATCGTCAAGGACGACAAGGTCGTCATCATCGACGAGTTCACCGGCCGCATGATGGAAGGCCGGCGCTATTCGGAAGGGCTGCATCAGGCGCTGGAAGCCAAGGAAGGCGTCCAGATCCAGAACGAGAACCAGACGCTGGCCTCGATCACCTTCCAGAATTATTTCCGCATGTACCCGAAGCTCGCCGGCATGACCGGCACCGCGGCAACCGAGGCCGACGAGTTCGCGCAGATCTACAACCTCGAGGTCGTCGAAATTCCGACCCACCGGCCGATGGCTCGGCTGGATTCGCACGACGAGATCTATCGGACCGCCAAGGAAAAGTACGACGCCGTCGTCACCCTGATCGGCGAGTGCCGCGACCGGAACCAGCCGGTGCTGGTCGGCACCACCAGCATCGAGAAGTCCGAGGCGCTGGCGGCGCTGCTGAAGAAGCAGAAGATCCCCCATAACGTGCTGAACGCCCGCTACCACGAGCAGGAAGCGCAGATCATCTCTCAGGCCGGGCGTCCGGGCGCGGTGACCATCGCCACCAACATGGCCGGCCGCGGCACCGACATTCAGCTCGGCGGCAATGTCGAGATGCGGCTCAAGTCCGAGCTCGAGGGCGTCGAGGACGAAGCGAAGCGGGAGGAGATCACCAAGCGTATTACAGCCGAGATCGCCAAGGCCCATGACGAGGTCCTCGCCGCGGGCGGTCTCTACGTGGTCGGCACCGAGCGGCACGAAAGCCGGCGCATCGACAACCAGCTCCGCGGCCGGTCGGGGCGCCAGGGCGATCCCGGCGCGTCCAAGTTCTTCCTGTCGCTGGAAGACGATCTGATGCGGATCTTCGGCTCCGAGCGCATGGACTCGATGTTGAGGAAGCTCGGCCTCGAAGAGGGTGAGGCGATCTACCACCCGTGGATCAACAAGGCGCTGGAGAAGGCCCAGCAGAAGGTCGAGGCGCGGAACTTCGACATCCGCAAGAACCTGCTGCGCTTCGACGACGTCATGAACGATCAGCGCAAGGTCATCTACGAGCAGCGCATCGAGCTGATGCGCGCCGAGGACGTCCAGGGCATGGTCGCCGACATGCGCCAAGAAGTGATCGAAGACATGGTCACGCGCTTCATCCCCGAGAAGAGCTACGCCGAGCAGTGGGATACCCACGCGCTGCACGAGGAATGCCTGCGCGTTCTCGGTCTCGACCTGCCGATCGCCGACTGGGCCAAGGAAGACGGCATCGCCGAACAGGAGATCCTGGAGCGGATCAAGGACGCCTCCGACCGCAAGATGGCGGAGAAGGCCGCCCGCTACACCCCGGAGGTGATGCGGATGGCGGAGAAGAGCCTGCTGCTGCAGATCCTCGATCAGCAGTGGAAGGACCATCTGCTGAGCCTCGACCATCTGCGCCAGGGCATCGGCCTGCGCGCCTACGCCCAGCGCGATCCGCTGAACGAATACAAGTCCGAAGCCTTCAACCTGTTCAACGATCTCCTGAACCGGTTGCGCGAGACGGTGACGTCGGTGCTGTCGCACATGGAACTTCGGGTCCCCCTGCCGGGCGACGACCGTCAGCCGACGGAAGCCGTGGCGGCCGCCGGGTTCGGATCGCTGCCGAGCGGAGACGACGCCTATGCCGAGAGCGAGGATGGCGACGGCCTCCGCCAGACGGTGGCGCAAGGGAACGGCCACGAGTTGCGGGCAGGCTCGTCCTCGGCCGAGCGGGATGCGAGCAACCCCGAATCCTGGGGCAAGGTCGGCCGTAACGAGATGTGCCCCTGTGGCTCGGGCAAGAAGTACAAGCACTGCCACGGCCGCTTCTCGTAGGTCGCCGTCGGCAGCCCCGGTTAGGTCACCATCGTCCGGGCGACGGTTGCCAGGGTATCCCGCGCCTCAGTTCGCCGCCCAGATGGCGGCGTTGAGCGCAGAGGCATATCCCACCCAGGCGAGATAAGGCACGAACAGCAGACCCGCGATCGGTCGGGCCCGCCAGAAAGCGATGGTCGTGGCGATCAGTGCCGCCAGCAGCATTGCGATGTCGATCAGGCCGAGAAGCGGCGAGCGCAGGCCGAAGAACAGCGGCGACCACAGGGCGTTGAACGCGAGCTGAACCCAGAAGAGGATGAGTGCGCCGCGCGCGCCGGCCCATCCTTCCCGACGCCAGACCAGCCAGGCGGCGATCCCCATCGTCAGGTAGAGCACGCTCCACACCGGCCCGAACAGCCAGTCGGGCGGCGTCCATGCCGGCTTCGCCAAAGTAGGATACCAGGCCGCGACCGCCGGTGCGGTCACGATGCCGCCCACCGCCAGCGCCGCCAGACAGGGGACGACGAACAGAGCCAGCGCCGCCCGTGACGACAAGCGGCGGCCTTCCAGTGCCGTCATGAGCTAGATGCCGATCTGACCGCGGCCCATTTCCAGGAACCGGGTGCGACGCTGCGCCCGAACCTCCCCCGCTGACAACGCCGCGAGACGGCGTAGCGCCCCCTCGACGGCCTTCCCGACAGCATCGACCACCGCGCCCGGATCGCGGTGGGCGCCACCCACCGGCTCGTCCACCACTTCGTCGATGACCCCGAGCCGCAAGAGGTCCTGCGCGGTGACCTTCAAGGACTCGGCGGCATCCTCGGCATGCTTCGGATCCCGCCACAGGATCGAGGCACAGCCTTCCGGCGAGATCACCGAATAGATCGCGTTCTCGAGCATCATCACGTGATTGGCGGTCGCCAGCGCGATCGCGCCGCCCGAGCCGCCTTCGCCGATCACGGCGCTGATGAGAGGCACACGGAGGTCGAGACATTTCTGCGTCGATCGGGCGATCGCTTCCGCCTGCCCGCGCTCCTCCGCCCCGACACCCGGATAGGCGCCGGCGGTATCGATGAAGGAGATCACCGGCAACGAGAACCGCTCGGCCAGATCCATCAGGCGCACCACCTTGCGATAGCCCTCAGGGCGGGCCATGCCGAAATTATGGCGGACGCGCGCTTCGGTATCCGCACCCTTCTCGTGCCCCAGCACCATCACCGAATAGCCGCGGAACCGCGCGAGACCGCCCAGAATGGCCTGATCTTCGGCGTATTTGCGGTCGCCCGCGAGCGGCGTGAAGGATTCGAACAGGGCATCGATATAGTCGCTGGTGTGGGGGCGGTCGGGGTGACGCGCCACCAGCGTCTTCTGCCACGGGGTGAGCTTGCTGTAGGTCGCGCGCAGCAGGCGCTCGGCCTTGGTCTGCAGGCGCGTCACTTCGTCGACGATGTTGATCCCGCCATCGTCGCTGAGGTGGCGCAGTTCCTTGATCTTGCCTTCGAGCTCGGCGATCGGCTTCTCGAAATCGAGAAAAGTGTTCATCGCTCCCCCGGCGCGGTGATTGCCGCCGTCATCCGCCATACTGTCCCCCGGCTGTCAGCGGGTAGCGATTCTGTCCGCCTTGGCGACCAGCGCTTCCGCCTGCCTGATCGAGGCGATATCGATCAGGCGGCCGTCGAGCGACACCGCGCCCTTACCTTCCTTGAACGCCTGCTCCATCGCCGCGATGACCCGCCGCGCTTTCGCGATCTCGGCTTCGGACGGCGTGAACACGTCATTGGCCAACGCCACCTGCGACGGGTGGATCGCCCATTTTCCCTCGCAGCCGAGCACGGCGGCCCGGCGCGCCTGCGCCTTGTACCCTTCCGCGTCGGAGAAGTCCCCGAACGGTCCGTCGATCGGGCGCAACCCGTTCGACCGTGCCGCGATCACCATGCGCGACAGCGCATAATGCCACATGTCGCCCCAATGGTAGTGCCGGGTCGGATCGTCTTCGGTCGGGTCGGTGAGCACCCCGTACTCGACGTTGGGCCCGCCGATATTGGTGGTCCGCGCCTTGATCGAGGCCGCGTAGTCGGCGACGCCAAAATGGAGCGATTCGTTGCGCTTGCTGGCGCCGGCCACGGCATCGACATTAGCCATCCCGAGGGCCGATTCGATGATCAGTTCGAAACCGATCCGCTTCTTCCGTCCCTTGGCGGCCTCGATCTGGGTGACCAGCATATCGACCGCGTAGACGTCGGCGGCGGTCCCGACCTTGGGGATCATGATCACGTCCAGACGTTCGCCGGCCTGCTCCAGCACATCGACGACGTCCCGGTACATATAGGGCGTGTCGAGCCCGTTGATCCGCACCGACAGGACCTTGGAGCCCCAGTCGACGTCATTGATCGCCTGGATGACGTTCTTCCGCGCCCGGGGCTTGTCGTCCGGCGCCACCGCGTCTTCGAGGTCCAGGAAGACGACGTCCACCGCCGACTTCGCAGCCTTTTCGAACAGCTCGGTCCGGCTGCCGGGCACCGCCAACTCGCTGCGATTGAGCCGCGGCGTTGCCTCTTCGACGATGGTGAAGCTCAATGGATACTCCCTGAACGCACGATAAGCCCGCCCTAACCGTCGGCCTCGGGCGTGGCGGTTACATGCCCACTGGATTCCGCCAAGTCAACTGCGGCGCCGGGGCCATCGGCCAGCGGATGATGGGTTCGCACCAGCGTCTGAAGGCGTTCGGCGAGCACATGGGTATAGATCTGCGTGGTCGAAATGTCGGCATGGCCCAGCATCGTCTGGACCGCGCGCAGATCGGCGCCGTGGGCCAGAAGATGGCTGGCGAAGGCGTGTCGCAGGACGTGCGGCGAGAGCTTCGCGGGATCGACCCCGGCATCGAGAGCGGTCTCCTTCAGAAGCTGGGCGAATCGCTGACGGGTTAGATGGCCGCTGGCGCTGCGGGACGGGAACAGCCAACGTGACGGCCGATCCCCGGGCAGGAAAGCCGATCTGAGCTCCAGATAGGCCGCGAGAGCGTCGGCCGCCGGCCCACCCAGCGGCACCATGCGCTCGCGTCCTCCCTTGCCGGCGACCATCAGCACGCCGAGTTCGCCCCGGAGGGCCGACATCGGCAGGCCGACGAGCTCCGACACCCGCAGCCCGGTCGCGTAGAGAACCTCCAGCAGGGCCACCATGCGAACGCCGTCCCGTCCCTCCCGCCGACGTGCCGCCGCAAGCAGAGCTTCGACCTCCTCTTCGCTCAGAATCTTCGGCAGGGAACGGCCACGCCGCGGCGCATCGACCGCGGCCGAAGGATCGTCGTCGCGGCGCCCGTCTTCGAACAGGAAGCGATGGAACTGGCGCACCGCCGACAGGCGCCGCGCCGCCGTCCGCGCCGAATACCCGGCCGCCGAGAGCGACGCCATGTAGGCCCGAATTTCGTCTTCGGCGGCGTCCGAGCCGCTGCGCCCCCGCCCTTCGACGAAGCGGACGAAATCTTCCAGGTCGCGGCGATAGGCGGCGAGCGTATTGGGCGCCGCTCCCCGCTCGGCCGACATCATCTCGAGAAATGCCTCGACCGCGGGCGCGGTCACCGGGCCCTCACCAAGGGATCACCGTACGGGCGCGAGGACGGCTTCCAGGGCGACCTTCCGCGCCTCGTCCATCAGGCCGATCTGCCGCAAGGCTCCGGTCGCCGCTCCGACCGCATGAGCAGAAGCGGCTTGAGGTCCACCCTCTCCAAGCACGATCAGAGACAGAGCCACCGCCTCGCCGACCCGCACTTCACTGGCGGCGCTCCCCAGCCGTCGCAGCAAGGTGGCATCGGGAACCAGCCCCGCCGGCTCGCGAGGCGCATCGAGGATCATCGTCCACACATCGGCCCCCAGCGGATAACCGAGACTTTCGAGGACGGTGAACATGCGTGCGGCACGCTGACGCCGCGTGGCGTCATCGAGATCACCGGGCAAGGTCTGGTACCAGTCGATGGCGGCACCGTCGTCCCAGGCCACGACCTGGTCGGCGCCGGAGATAACCATGTAGGGCGCGAGCGCCGCGACCAGATCGGCCACCATGGGCTCGTTCGCCGCTTGATCCCTGAGCAGCCGGAACCATGCGGCGGCCGCCTCCGGCCGTCCGGATGCCAGGAGCACGACGACGGCGTCGAGGCCGAAATCGGTGAGGGACGGCGACGGCGTCAAGCTGAGGACGGCGATTGAGCCGGCACGCGACGCGCCAATGAAATCGAGCGTCGGCAGGGCTGCCCGCCAGCTCGCCCGCAAGGCCTCCGCACGGGCGATCTGGTCCGGGATCTCACGCGCCGCCTGATAGCGGAGCGCCCGGTCGCGGGCACTGTCCGCGGTGCTTTCCTGTTCGAGCACCGCCGCCCGCTCCTCGGGCGTCGACTGGACACCGAGATAGAGGCGGCTGAGCTCGGCCGGCGTCACCACGCCCGACCGCGCGCCCCATTCGGCCGCCGAAAGGCGCGTTTCGATCGGCAGCGTGTCGTCGCCTGCCATCGCCCGCCACAGCGCAGGATCACCGGTGGCGATCCAGGCCTCAGGCACGTCGCCGCCAGCCGCCCGCAGCAGCGCCAGCGTCTGCGGCGTGAGCTGGACCTCTCCCTGCGGCAGCGCCCGGTCCTTGAGCACCGACTGCACCAGATCGGCAAAGCCCGGCTGTGGCTCGACGTCTTCCTCGCGCAGCAGGTCGAGGCCGAGGGTCGCCGCGGCCTCATCGCCGGCGATCGCCTGGCAGACGATCAGCATGCGCTGCCAATAGGGATCGTTGTCGCGCGACAGAAGCGTCGGCAGGCCGCTGCAAACCTGGTCGGCCTTGCCGTCGAGTAGCAGACGTTGAGCCCGGACGCGATCGATGGTGATGAGCGGCGTGCGCCGAGCCGCCGCTTCGACCAGCGCATCGGCTGCTTCGAAATCGCCGATCGCCAGCAATGCTTCCAGGCGATGCTCGAGAAGGCTGTCCTCGGCCGGACCAGGCGGAACGTCGGCCGTGGTCGCTATGAGCCGTCGGGTCAGGGAGCGCATGACCGGCGAAGGCGCCGACGCCGGAAGCTTCTCCAGCAGCAGGGCGATGAACGCCCTGTCGCTCCGCGCCCACATGTCGCGGCCGAAACCGCCTTCACTTTCGGTGAGCACCCCGATCGACTCGACGTCGACCGCGTCGAGCCGGTCGACCGACACACCGCCGCTGCCGGACGGTTCCTCCACGGCGGCGCCATCGGGAACGGCATCGTTCTCCGGCAGCAGGGACCGCGGCATCAGCGACAGTGGCGCCTCTAGTTCCTGCGGCATCGCGGGAGCTTCCGCCGCCGGTTCTTCCATGACCGGCATCTCGCCGGCGGTTTCCTGTGCGGAAGCCGCGGTTCCGGCTGCTGCCAGCAGCAGCAGCGCGAGACCGCTAATCCCTGAATTTGTCATTCGGAATGATCTTCTCGACGGTCGAGGATGGCGGCGGTATATCCCATGTCATCAGGAAAACGCCGCCGCCGACGATTCCGATCAATACGATCAGCAGAAGCGTGCGGTAGAACCACCCCATCAGAAGGCAACCCGCCTTAGCCCCGTCTTCGCGACAGTGCGCGTTAATCTGTGATATCGTTCGGTCATGTCCGTGTCAGGCCAATCTATAGCCTCGTCCGAGGCGTTTCAACGCGTTGACTTTTTCGGGAAATGAGCGAACCGCCGCAATTCGTGGCCGATAAGTCGATTGTGCTGGTAGGTCTGATGGGGGCAGGCAAGACGACGATCGGCCGTCGCCTCGCAGGACGCCTGGGCCTTGGGTTCATCGACGCCGATTCCGAGATCGAGAAAGCGGCCCACTGCTCGATCCCCGATATCTTCGAAACCCATGGCGAAACCGCTTTCCGGGACCTCGAACGGCGCGTGATCGCCCGCCTGCTCGCCCAGCCGCCGCATGTGCTGGCGACCGGTGGCGGCGCCTTTATGGACCCCGAAACGCGGCGGTTGATCGCCGAGTCCTCGACGTCGGTATGGTTGCGCGCCGATATCGAGATCCTGCTGAAGCGCGTCGCCCGCCGCCACACCCGGCCGCTTCTGGAACGCGGCGACCGCCGCGAGATCCTGGAAGCACTGATTGCGGAGCGCTACCCGGTCTACGGAGAAGCAGACGTGATCGTCGATAGTCTCGACGCGCCCCATGACGTCATGGTGGACACGGTCATCGAAGCATTGAACCGCTATTTCGCGGAGCCGGTGAGAGCCTCCGCCGCAGGAGCCGGCGCATGACGGGCGTCACCACCGTTCCCATAGCGCTGGGCGAACGCAGCTACGACATCGTCATCGGCCAGAACGTGATCGCGTCCGCCGCCGAGGCCATAGCACCGGTGCTGAGTCGGCGCCGCGTCCATGTCGTGACCGACGACAATGTCGCGCCGCTCTATCTCGATTCGCTGCTTGCCGGGCTCGACGCCCAGGGCATCACCCATTCGGAAACGGTGCTGCCGGCCGGCGAGCAGACCAAGGACTTCCGACATCTCGAAGAGCTGCTGGATCGCTTGCAGGAACACGGGGTCGCCCGCGACGACACGCTGATCGCGCTGGGCGGCGGCGTTGTCGGCGACCTCGTCGGCTTCGCGGCATCGATCATTCTCCGCGGGATCGACTTCATTCAGGTACCGACCACGCTGCTCGCCCAGGTCGACAGCTCGGTCGGCGGCAAGACGGGGATCAATACCCGCTTCGGCAAGAATCTGGTGGGAAGCTTTCACCAGCCGCGGCTGGTTTTGGCCGATACCGCCGCGCTGGATACCCTGCCCGACCGCGACCTCAAGGCGGGTTACGCGGAGACGGTCAAGTACGGCCTGATCGGCGACGAGTCGTTCTTCACCTGGCTGGAACAACGCGGCGAGGGCCTGCTGGCCGGCGATCACGACGCCCGCCGCCACGCGATCGCCGCGTGCTGCGCGGCCAAGGCGCGATTCGTCGCCGAGGACGAGCGCGAGCAGGGCAGCCGGGCGCTGCTCAATCTGGGGCACACCTTCGGCCATGCGCTGGAGGCGGAAATCGGCTATGCCGGTGATCTCCGGCATGGCGAAGCGGTATCCATCGGCATGGTGATGGCGTTCGATCTCTCGGTCCGGCTCGGGCTGTGCCCGCCCGAGGATGCCGCGCGCATGCGGCGCCATCTCGAACTTTGCGGGCTGCCGACGATGCCGCCGCGCCACCATGGCCGGGCGCTCGACCCCGAGGCGCTGCTGCGGCACATGGCCCACGACAAGAAGGTGAAGGACGGCAAGGTCACCTTCATCCTGGTCCGGGGTATCGGCGAGGCGTTTGTCAGCCGGGATGTGGCGCCGGAGATGGTTCTGGAGATTTTGGGCGCCGCCGTCACGGCGTAACGGTTCCGGCCGCGTGGGCGGTCCTGCGCGGGTTCGCCTATCCAGCGTCGGGCGACCCGCATCACCGAAGGAGGATCGAAAGTAGCGATGGGAACGGCGATGCTGCTGACAATGGCGGCGATCGGCCTTCTGCTCTGCTTGTCAGCGTTCTTTTCCGGCTCGGAAACGGCGCTGACCGCGGCCTCGCGTCCGCGATTGCATCAGCTCGAAAGCGATGGCAACCGGCGTGCCGAGCTCGTCGGCCGTCTATTGATGGAAAAGGAACGCCTGATCGGCGCGATCCTGCTCGGCAACAACGCCGTCAACATCCTGGCGTCGTCCCTCGCGACCTATCTGTTCGTCGGTATCGTCGGGGACAGCGGCGTGATCTACGCGACGCTGGTGATGACGGTGATGGTGTTCATCTTCGCCGAGGTCCTGCCCAAGACCTTCGCCATCCGCAATGCCGACAAGACCGCTTTGGCGGTGGCCCCGGCGATCCGGGGGCTGACCGCGCTTCTGTCGCCCATCACCCTGGCGGTGCAGACGATCGTCGGCGGGACGCTGAGGCTGCTGGGCGTCCAGCCGGCCGGCGCATCGGACTTCCTCGACGTCAGCAACGAACTCCGCGGCGCGATCGACCTGCACGCCCGCGAAGGGACCATGCGCAAGCATTACCGCGACATGCTGCGCAGTATCCTCGACCTCTCGGAGGTGCATGTCGACGAGGTTATGGTCCATCGCAGCAACATGGCGACCCTCGACGTCGACCAGCCGCCGGCGAAACTGGTGGATGCGGCCCTGTCCAGCCCCTTCACCCGGCTGCCCGTTTGGCGTGACGACCCCGACAACATCATCGGCATCCTGCACGCCAAGGATCTGCTGCGCGCCCTGAGCGAAGCCGGCAGCGATCCCGAACGGGTCGACATCTCGACCATTCTCACCGAGCCCTGGTTCGTGCCCGACGCGACCAGTCTCGCCGACCAGCTTCATGCCTTCCGCATGCGCCGCGCCCATGTCGCCCTGGTGGTGGACGAATACGGTGCGCTGATGGGGCTGGTCACCCTGGAGGACATCATCGAGGAGATCGTCGGCGATATCTCCGACGAGCACGACATCCCGGTCCGGGGCGTCACCATCGAAGCGGACGGAAGCTGCGTCGTCGAAGGGACGGTCACCATCCGCGACCTCAACCGCCGCTTCGACTGGCGCCTGCCGGACGAGGAGGCCGCGACCATCGCCGGGCTGGTGATTCATGAGGCGCAGCGCATTCCCGAAGTCGGCGAGACGTTCGATTTCCATGGCTTCCAGTTCCATGTCCTCGCCAGGCAGCGGAACCGGGTTACGTCGCTTCGCGTGAAGCAGCTGCCGCCGGGGCCGGAGACGGACAACTACTGATTCCTGAGCCGCCGGCGCTCGTCAGCCGGCCGCAGCGACTACCGGAGACATTGCATGCCGTTGTCATCGCCCGTCGAGCGCGAGCCGATTCATCACCGCCGCATCGACGGTTTCGCCTTCCGCCGCGCCGACGGGCTGTGGGACATCGAAGGCCACCTGACCGATACCAAGAGCTATACCTTCCACAATTCCGCACGGGGCGACGTGCCGCCGGGAACGCCGGTACACGAGATGTGGATCAGGCTGACCATCGACGAGGCGTTCGTCATTCACGCGGCCGAGGCGGTGACCGATTTCTCCCCCTACCCCGCCACCTGCCCGAACATCACGCCGGAGTTCGACGCCCTGGTGGGCAAGA
>PBKC01000050.1 GCA_002721365.1 Rhodospirillaceae bacterium
GGCCGTCGAACCGCCGCCCGCCATGTCGATGTTCAGACCGACCGAGGCACTGATGTCGCCGGAGTGGTAGGACAACGCTTCGGCCAGTGGTGCCGCGCCGGCGTCCGGCACCACTCTGGCCGGCGCCGCAGCCGTCACCTCAGCCGCGGGACGCGCTTCCAGTTGTTCCAGCCGCTGTTCGAGCGCGTCGACCTGCCGTTCGTAGGCGGCCTGCATGTCGCTCATTGCATTGCGCAGCGCTTCGATCTGCGCCCGCATTGCGTCAGTGTCATCCTGCGCCTGCGCCATTCCGGCCATGCCGAAGCTCAGTGCAGCCAGTGTCGCTCCGAGAGCGACGCGTCCCTTGTGTGGGAGCATCCGTCTTCCTCCTGATCATGATGAGGCATGCGTCGAGCGACGCAGCTCCCCGGTGGGAGAAGCGCTCGACGCAGCGAAAGCTCAGTGATCAGGCGGTGGGTGGATCGCGGGCGGAGGTCGAGGATGCGGGACGGCCGGGAAGGATATCCTCGGCTAGAGAGCACCCGATCCGAACGACGAACGAGGCCACGACGGTGACTTCCGGCGGATCGGCGACCGTCGTGCCGGGCATGTGAGCCAGGACGCAGTCATGCGCGGCGCTGGCGTCGAAATGCCCGTACTTGTCATGGGAGAGGTCGTGGAGTCCGATATGGGCGAGGGCGAGCAGAAAGACCGCGAGGGCGACATACACCCGCGTTCTTTCCCACCAACCTTCCGACCGTGGGCTGCTTGCCTGCGCCACGGGCCTCCCCCCGAAATCCACTCTTTTGTTATATTGTTACAAAGAGTTCTGCCCGACAAGAAGAAACGGCCCCGCAACCGAAGCTGCGGGGCCGCTGGGACAGGCCACAAGGGCCGGGGGACACCTTACATCACTTAGAACTGCGCGGTCTCGGTCGATTCGGCCATCGCCGTGGTGGACGACCGGCCGGCGCTGATCGCATTGGCCACCGCGTCGAAATAGCCGGTCCCGACCTCGCGCTGATGGCGGGTGGCGGTGTAGCCGTTGGCTTCCGCCGCGAACTCGGCCTGCTGAAGGTCCGAATAGGCCGCCATGCCGCGGTCGCGGTAGTTCCGGGCCAGTTCGAAGGTCGCGTAGTTCAGGCTGTGGAAGCCCGCCAGCGTCACGAACTGGTACTTGTAGCCCATCGCACCCAGCTCGCGCTGGAACCGCTCCATGGTCGCCTGGTCGAGATGCTTGGCCCAGTTGAACGAGGGTGAGCAGTTGTAGGCGAGCATCTGGTCCGGGTACTTGGCATGGATCGCGTCGGCGAAGCGGCGTGCCTCATCCAGGTCCGGGGTTGCGGTCTCGCACCAGATCAGGTCGGCATAAGGCGCATAGGCCAGGCCGCGGGCGATCGCGCAATCGAGACCGCCGGTGATCCGGTAGAAGCCTTCCTCGGTCCGCTCGCCGGTCATGAACGGCGCATCGGCCTCGTCGACGTCGCTGGTGATCAGCTTGGCGCTGTTGGCGTCGGTGCGGGCCATGATCAGGGTGGGCACGCCCATCACGTCGGCGGCGAGGCGCGCGGCGTTAAGCGTCTTCACGAAGGCGCGGGTGGGCACCAGCACCTTGCCGCCGAGATGGCCGCACTTCTTTTCCGACGCGAGCTGGTCCTCGAAGTGAACCGCCGCGGCGCCCGCCTCGATCATCCCCTTCATCAGCTCGAAGGCGTTCAGGGGACCGCCGAAACCGGCCTCGGCATCGGCGATGATCGGCACGAACCAGTCGATGCTGTCGGTCGATACGCCGTCCACCCGCTCCATGTGCTGAACCTGGTCGGCGCGCTGGAGAGCGCGGTTGATACGGCGCACGATCGTCGGAACGCTGTCCACCGGGTAGAGGCTCTGGTCCGGGTAGGTCTGGGACGCGCTGTTGGCGTCCGCCGCCACCTGCCAGCCCGACAGATAGATCGCCTTCAGGCCGGCGCGCACCTGCTGCACCGCCTGGTTGCCGGTGTAAGTGCCCAGGGTGTTGATGAACGGTTCGTTGTGCAGAAGCCGCCACAGCTTGGCCGCGCCGTTCTCCGCCATCGTGTGGCGGATCGGCATCGAGCCGCGCAGGCGTTCGACGTCGGCCCGGCTGTAGTCGCGGCTGATGCCGGCCCAGCGGTCGGGAGCCCACTCGGGGGTCGGCCAGCCATCCTCGTGCCGCGCCGTCGTCGAACGGCCGCATCGGTTCTTGTTCGTGCTCGGGGACAGGCCCTGGAAGATATGCATGTTCATCGCCGTCAACTCCTGCTGCATTCCCGTGATCGGGGTTGACGTAAGAAAATTACAAAGGGCGCTGGTGCACAATAAGTTCCTGATATACAATAAGAAAATATGTAAACTTCTGTAATGTTACATTGGTTGATCCGTAAACTCTGTAAATGAAGCTGTGACACGTCCATGAGCAAGATCACCGCGGACTCCACCGGCAGCACCCGCCTCGGATCGACGATCCGCAGGCTCCGGCGCGAGAACGGCCTCACCCAGGCGCGGATGGCCGAGCGGCTCGGCATTTCGGCGAGCTACCTCAACCTGATCGAGAACAATCAGCGAAACGTCACCGCGACGCTGCTCCTGAAGCTCGCCGAGGGCTTCGGCCTGCAGCTCGCAGATCTCGCCGCCGACGACGACAGCCAGCTTCTCGCCGACCTGATGGAGATGTTCGGCGATCCGGTGTTCGAGGCCCACGATGTCCGCACCACCGACGTACGCGATCTGGTCTCGGCCAATTCCGGCGTGGCGCGGGCGGTCCTCGCCCTCTACGACGCCCACCGCAAGGCACAGAGCGACCTGACGACGCTGGCCGAGCGCGTCTCGGCCGAAGACGGCAATCCCCTGGCGATCGAGCGCCCCGACCTCCCGGCCGACCTCGTCTCCGACTTCCTGCAGGCCAACAGCAACTATTTCCCCGAACTGGAGGAGATCGCGCAGCGGGTCCTCGAAGACGCGAAGCTGCCCATCGGCGACCCGTTCCGCGCCATGCTCGTCCATCTGGAGCAGCGCTGCGGCGTGCGCGTGGCGATCCTGCCGCCGGCGGCGCGGCACGGTACGGTCAGGCGGTACGACCCGGTGGCACGGACCCTGGTGCTGTCGGAAATGCTGTCGCCCAGCAGCCGCAATTTCCAGATCGCCCAGCAGATCGGCCTCATCACCGCCAGCGAAGCGATCAACACACTCCTGGACAAGGCCGGCGTCAGCGACAACGAGGCACGGGCCGTGGGGCGCGGCGCGCTCGCCAGCTATTTCGCCGGCGCCCTGCTGATGCCGTACGAGCCGTTTCTCGAGACGGCGAAGCTGGTCCGCTACGACATCGAGATGCTGGAGCACCATTTCGGCACCAGCTTCGAACAGGTGTGCCACCGGCTCACCACCATGCAGCGGCCGGGCCTGAAGGGCATCCCCTTCCACATGCTCAGGGTCGATATCGCCGGCAACATCTCGAAGCGGTTCTCGCTCTCCGGCTTCCGCTTCCCGCGTCATGGCGGCGCCTGCCCGCGCCTCAACGTCTATTCGGCGTTCATGACGCCCGGCCAGATCCATGTGCAGACATCGCGGATGCCCAATGGCTCGACCTTTTTCTGCATCGCTTCGACGGTGCGGAAGCGCGGCGGCGGCTTCGGCCTGCCCGAGAGCTACTACTCGATCGGGCTCGGCTGCGACGTCGCCCACGCCCGCGACATGGTCTATGCCGACGGCATCGACCTCGACAATCCGGCCAAGGCCAACCCGATCGGCACCGCCTGCCGCATATGCGAGCGCATGGACTGCCGCCAACGCGCCTTCCCGCCGATCCATCACCGCCTGAACATCGACGAGAACGTGCGGGGGCTGTCGGCCTACGTCTCCCCGCGCTAAACGCCACCATCAAATTTTACCCTTGTCGCGACGCGACTTACCTTCATGATCGTCCAGGCACGATCGTGGGTGGAAAGATGGCGACGATTCTGCTGATCGACGACGATGCCACATCGCGCCGGACGCTTCGGCAGTACCTGGAAGCGGACGGCCATGAGGTGACGGAGACCGAGGACGGACGCGCCGCCGAGGTCTACCTGGCCGATCCGACCGAGTTCTCCATGGTGGTGACCGATATCTTCATGCCGTATGTGGAGGGCATCGAGGTCATTCTGCGCATGCGCCGCGAACACCCCGAAATTCCCTGCATCGCCGTCTCGGGCGGCGGACGGAGCCGCAATCTCGACTTTCTCGATCTCGCGCGAAAAGCGGGCGCGAAGGCCACCCTGGCGAAACCGGTGAAGCCCAACGAACTCAAGGCCGCTGTGCGGCACTGCCTGGGCTGAGGCCGGCACGGCGAGACGGAACGGACGGCATGCCCACCAGACTGCTGAAACGGCTCCGCAAGACAGTCGCCCACTGGCTCGATCCAGAGCCTCAGCAGGTGACCGACCATCATCCGGTCAAGCTCGAGTCCCGACTAAGCGGCCTTGCCGAGCTGGAGGCACGGCTCGGACAGCTCAAAGACGCGAATCTGATGGCCGGGAACATTCAGCTTCTCGGAATCCAGAGGATCATCGACAAGTTCGGGGACGAGTGGCCGCAGTATCAGGAGCGGATCGACACCATCTGCTCCAACATCATCAACCGCCATCTCGGCCCCTCCGATTTCTTCACCGCATACGAAGAACTGGGCTACCTGATCCTGTTCGGGAACCTGACGCCGGAACGAGCCCAGCTGCGCTGCGCGATGATCCGGGACGAAATCGAGCAGCGCCTGCTGGGGAAGGACCGGGACGAACACAGCTTGGAGATCCGGACCGCCGTCATCGGCGTCGATGGACGGCTGATGTTCGAACATCTGAAATCGGAGCGCGACCTTCGCAACTCGCTCGCCCACGCCGCGACCACCGACGAAGAAATCGTCGGCGAGTCCGCTGGGGTCCCGGCCGCTGACGTGTCCGACCTGATCAAGGAGCCACTGAGCGATGTCGAGTGCGTGTTCCGGCCGGTGTGGAACGTCAACCGCCGGGCGGTCTCGACCTATTTCTGCGATCCCGCCCGCCGTCACGACGGCCACCTGGAAACCGGAGAGCATGCGATCCCGTCTCGGCTGAAACCCGACGTCAGGCTGAACCTGGATCTCAAACTGCTCCGACGTACCGAAGAGGAGCTCGCGCGCCTTCACGAAGCGGGCCGCAAGCTGGTGATCACTGTGCCTCTCCATATGGGAACGCTGGCCACTTCGCATACGCGCGAGCCGTATCTCCGCCGGTGCTATCAGATTCCCGACCGCCTGCGGCCATTCCTGATGTTCGAGCTGACCGGCGGCTTGGGGCGCCTGCCGCCGGCGACGGTGTCCGATCTGGTCGCCAAAGTACGCCCCTTCTGCCGCGGTGTGCTGGGCCGATACGACATCACCCAGCCCGCCTTCGAATTTGCGAGCAGTGCGGGCGTCCATGCGGTCGGCTGCGATCTCGGCGCCACCGACTGGAACGAACGGCGGCTGATGCGGGCGATGGACAAATTCGTGTCGGATGCCGAAGCCGCGGGGCTTCACGCCTATATGCGGAACGTCCGATCGATCAGCCTGGCAACGGCCGCCGTCGCATCGGGCGCGCGGTATCTCGACGGCGACGGCATCCTGTCGGTGGTCGACGTCCCCGACCATGTCTACCGATACGACTACCACAACCTCTACTCCCCGATCGTGGCGCAGCCGAATCGAAGACGGGCCGCCCAACCGGCCCATCGCTGAGCCCGACTCTCCGACCGAGCCGATCGGACCAGGTAAGCGTTATATTCCAGGGGTGTAGGGAACCGAACAAGCGCCGGCTACGGCAACGATTCCGTGAAGGACGCCGGCCCCCGAACGACTAGCGGCGGGGAATGAACGACATATCAGCGCATAGCGCCCCGGTCGGGACGGGCCGCATGATGGTCATCTTGACGCCGGACATCGACGGCAAGCGGATGGCTCAGATCGGCCACCGCCTTGCGGAGAGCAAGAACGCGCCGTGGATCGCCGTCGCCGTTTCCGCACCCGCGATCGTCCTGCACACCTTGTTCGACGAGAAGAAGATTCGGGACGGACTGGCTCTCGCGCGATCACTGGGGGCGGAGTCGGCGATCCTGTCCGAGCTCGACACCATCGAGTCCATCCTCGCCTTCGCCAAAGACAACGACGTCGCCGAGCTCGTCGTCGCCCGGCCGACGGGCAATTGGCTGCGGCGGCTTCGCGAAGGGTCTCTCGCCTACCGCCTGGTAGCCGCGAGCAGCGAGATCGGAGTCCGCGTGGTCGACGTGCCGACGGGACCCGAAGGCGACGGTCAACTGAGCTGGCGGATCGGCAAGGGCGGCGGGTGGTTCCACGAATATCTGGCCAGCGCGATCAGCGTGTTTCTCGCGGCCGGCGTCATCAAGATCTTCGGACTGCTGCTCGAACGAGCGGTTTCCAACCTGTCGATGCTGATGCTGGCGGCGGTTCTCTACAGCGCCGTCACCTTCGGGTTGGCCCCATCGCTCTTCGCCGCGGTTCTGGGCGTCGCCGTCTACGACTTCTTCTTCATCGACCCGTCGCTCACCCTCAGCCCCGACTTGGCGGAGGACGTGGTCAACCTGATCACCTTCATCACCGTGGCCATTCTGACCAGTCACATCGCCGGGCGGCTGCACGAACAGGCAGCAAACGCGCAACGACGGGAGCGCCGGACGGACGCGATGTTTCGCCTGAGCCGCGAGGTCGCCGCGGCCGTCCGCTTCGAGGACGTAACCAAGGCCATCGTCGATCAGGTCAATACGATCCTGCAGGTGAACAGCGTCCTGATCCTGCCGGAGGAGAAGGAAGAGACCCTTCGCGTTTCCTATCCCGCCGATGTACGTCTCGACGATCGCGAAAGGGAAGCGGCAGAACTGGCCTACGCCTCCGGCCGGGAAACGGGCCGCGGAACCGAGCGTCTGTCATCGGCGGAGCGTTTCTATCTGCCTTTGCAGACCGCGAACGGAACCAGCGGCGTACTCGGCCTGACGATCGCGAACGAAGACGACCTCACCAGCGCCGACTTCCTCAACCTCCTGAACGCACTCACGGGCATTGCGGCGGTGGCGATCGAACGGCTGGAGCTCGCCAACGAGATCGAGCGGGCTGAAGTGATTGCCAAGACCGAAAGCCTGCGATCGGCCCTGCTGTCGTCGATCTCGCACGACCTCCGCACACCGCTCGCATCGATCATCGGTTCGGTGAGCAGCCTGATCAGTTACGGCGACAACTTCGACGAAGCGACGAAGCTCGATCTCCTGCAGACGATCTATGAAGAAGCCGACCGCCTGAATCGCTTCGTCGGCAACTTGCTCGATATGACCAAGCTCGAATCGGGTGAACTGGTGCCCAGGAGCGAGTGGGTCGACGTCGACGACCTGATCGGCACCGCCCTCGCCAACATTCGCCGTGGATTCGGACAAGGGCATACGATCATCACCGAGATCCCGCCCGGCCTGCCCCTGCTCTACATCGATCTCGCACTGATGGAACAGGTCGTGGTCAATCTTCTGGACAACGCGATGAAGTATTCCCTGCCGGGCTCGACGGTATGGATTCGCGCCCATCCGCGTCCAGAGTCGGAGCCGGATACCATCTGCATCGAGGTGGTGGACCAGGGAGCCGGCATCTCCAAACAGAACTTGACCGACATCTTCGACAAATTCTTCCGTATCCGGCATCGGGACCGCCGCATCGCCGGCACGGGCCTCGGCCTTGCGATCTGCAAGGGGATCATCGAAGGCCACGGCGGCACCATCGAGGTGGAAAGCGAGGGCGAAGGGATGGGCAGCGTCTTCCGGATCTGCTTGCCGGTGCGGTCCGATCAGCCGATCGTCGCCACAGACGATCCCGAGGAGGAACATGTCGGAGATTAGCGTCCTCATCGTCGACGACGAGCCCCAGATTCGCCGCTTCCTGCGCGCGAGCCTCGGGGCACACGACTTCGTCGTCCACGAAGCGGCCACCGGCAAGGAAGCGATCAAGCATTGCACGGTAACCCAGCCGGATCTGGTAATCCTCGATCTCGGTCTGCCCGACGTCGACGGGCTGGATGTGCTGTCGGAAGTCAGGGCGTGGTCCGACGTGCCGGTTATCGTGCTGTCGATCCGCTCGGACGAGTCCGACAAGGTCGACGCCTTGGATCGCGGTGCCGACGACTACGTCACCAAGCCGTTCGGCATGGGGGAACTGATGGCGCGGATGCGCGCCGCTCTCCGCAAACGCCAGAAGGGCGGAGAGGAAGACAACGCCGTTTTCGTCACCGGCGGTCTTTCCGTCGATCTGCTCCGCCGGCAGGTGACGGTCGAAGGAACGCCGACGAAACTGTCGCGGAAAGAGTTCGAACTGTTGCGCATGCTGGTGACACATGCCGGCAAGGTGCTGACGCATCAGCAGCTTCTGCATGAGGTCTGGGGACCGGCACAAGCCAGTGAGACCCAGTATCTCAGGGTCTATATCGGCCAGTTACGCCAGAAGCTGGAGAGAGACCCGGCTCACCCGGAATACATCGTGACCGAGGCCGGAGTGGGCTATCGCCTGCGCGGCGACGACGAGATCAAGGCAAGCCGCTGAAACGACGTGGCAAGCGCGGACGCCCGCAACCGAGCGTCCGCGCTTGTCGCACAATGCGGCCAGCCGAACTTACTTCGCGCCGGCCAGGTTCTTGTTCACGAAGTCCCAGTTGATGAGTTCGTTCAGGAACGCCTTCACGAAGTCGGGACGCCGATTCTGGTAGTCGAGGTAGTAGGCATGCTCCCAGACGTCGACGGTCAGGAGCGCGGTTTGCCCCTTGGCGATCGGCGTGTCGGCGTTGGCCGTGCCGTAGATCTTGAGCTTGCCACCGTCCAGCGCGAGCCACGCCCAGCCGCTACCGAACTGGTTTACGGCCGCGTTGCTGAAGGCCTCGACGAACTTGTCGTAGCCGCCAAGGTCCTCGTCGATCTTCGTGGCGATGGCGCCGCTCGGCTTGCCGCCGCCATTGGGGCTCAACGAGTTCCAGAAAAAGGTATGGTTCCACGCCTGCGCTGCGTTGTTGAACAACCCGGTGTTCGACTCCTTGACCGCCTTTTGAACGATCGTTTCCAGATCGTCGTCGGCCATCGGCGTGTCCTTCACCATGCCCTGCGCCTTCGTCACATAGGTCGCATGGTGCTTGTCGTGATGAAACTCCAAGGTGCGCGCCGAGATATGCGGCTCCAGCGCCTTGTAGTCATAGGGTAGGTCGGGAAGTTCGAGTTTCACGTGATCCCCCTTGCTGCGATTGGGTTAGTTCCGGCTCGTCCCGAAGGACGAGCCGGACCGTGCTCCTTATCTATCGCGAACCACTATCATGCCAATAGTCCGTCAGGCATGAATTCTCGTCGGGGGAGCCTTTCGACCCCTTACGCCGCCTTGCCGCCCGCCGAATCCATGCAGGACCGCAGCTTGCTGCGGCCGCGCGAAAGACGGGATTTCATCGTCCCCACCGGCATGTGGGTGCGTGCGGCCGCATCCTGGTGCGAGCGCTCCTCGATCGCCAGAAGCTGGATCGCCTCGCGCTCCTGGGCGGAGAGCGACTCCAGAGCCTCCAAGGTCTCTTCGAGATAGACGCGATCGAGCTGCGATGCCGGTGCGCTGTCGGGATGCTCGTGAACGACGGACTCGACATAGCGTGCCGAGACCTTTTCGCGGCGTTTCCCGTTGATGAACAGGTTGCGCATCATGGTGAACATCCACGCTCGGGAGTTGGTGCCGGGCTGGAACAGGTCTGCCTTGCGCAAGGCGCGCTCAACGCAGTCCTGAACCAGATCTTCGGCCTGATCCTCCGCGTTGGTCAGCAGCCGAGCGTATCGTTTCAGTTCGGGAACGATTTGGACGATTTCCTGCTCGAGAGTAGTCATCGGTGCCCCTTCCGTTCTTCGACCGACAGCAATGCCGGTGCGCCAAATGCGATGGGACGAAGATGGGTCGAAACGGCGTAAAGCCTCTATGGGGATTGGAGGGTGCGGAGATAAAATCGGTATAGGAATCCGCACCGCCGTTTGACCTCGCCGGACGAATGGTCCGACGGTCGGGTTCTCGCGCTCATGTCACTCAAAAGATTAATATAGAAGTATTTTTTGGGGCCGTGACCGATCCGGCACCTGCGGCAGAAGCGCGCGAAAGGCCATCATAAAGAAAACATAAAAATTCGACGTAACGGCGTTGGGAGGTCTTGTCGACCGGCGCCGAAACGCGTTCGGCCGCCCGTAGGCGGCCGTTCGTCAAGCGAGGGGAGCCCCTCCCGGCAGTGGCCCGGAGCGCCGCTCAATCGTCCTGGATGTGGGGTCGCTGCGAGTAGACATTGATCTCGCCGAAGTTGCTCGCCACGGCTCGCCCGCCCGTGCTGCTGCGATGGCTGGGCCCTCCCTCGGCGGTCGCCAAGCGTAACAGCCGCTCCGCGATCGAACCATCGAACGGGGTCGCCGCCACGTCCCTGAGAGCGACCACCCCGACAAGCTGCTTCTTGGAGTCCAGAATGGCGACCCGGCGGACCTGTTCCTTTTCCATCCGGGCGGCGAGATCGGCCACCGTGGCGTTCTCGTCGCAATGAATGACCTCGGACGTCATGACATGCATGACACGGGTGTTCTTCGGGTCCTGCCCCTCGGCGGCACTTCGGACCGCGATGTCGCGGTCGGTAATCGCCCCGACCAACCTGTCGCCGTCGACCACGAACAACACACCCACATGGCGCTGGGCCATGCGCGCCGCAGCTTCCATCACCGTCGAATCCACGTGCACGACCTCGGGCTCCCGGCTCATGATCTCCCTGACCCCGATTTCGGCCGGGTTGCGCGGCTTGGTCGCCTGGTTCGCTTCGTTCATTGCCTTCGCCTATCCATGCTTGGTCGGCGCATGCGGGTCATGGCCGCCGCCGAGACGATCGAGCGCCTTCAGCACGGCATCCAGCCGCTGCGCCTCGCCGCCCGCCATGTTTTCGTCGTCCGCCACGGCGAGTTCCCTGGCATCCGCCTCCCACCGTCGAAGCAGCTCGACCTTCTGAGCTCGCGAAAGGCCCGGATGGTCGGCTATTGCCGCGGGGTCCTTGAAGACGCCGGCCGGATCGCGACGTGCCTTGTCGAACTCGACCGGGCCGTCCGCCCTCTGGTTGCCGGCTGCACTATTGCCGCTCATAGCGGAACCCCAGCTTCAGCAGCACCTGATAATGGCCGACACGGCCGTCTTCGATGTGGCCGCGGATCTCGGACACCTCAAACCATTCCAGATTCCGAAGCGTTTCCGAGGCCGTGCCCAGAGCCGTGTCGACCGCGTCCTCGATGCTTTTGCGTGAGGAACCGACAACCTCGGTCACGCCATAGACGTTATCCATCTCGTTTGCCCCTGTGTTCCTAAGTGCATAGGGAACAATTGTTCCTGGAGAAACGTTCGCTGTCGGATGGCGATGGCCCGCCGCTCCCTTACTCAGACCCGCTCCACTATCGCAATTCCGGTGGTTCGCCCGATCAACGAACGGATTGACACCTCTCCGGCGGCAGGTTCAGCCGTCACCGCCTCGTCTACAGGATCGACATCGCCCGACCGATGACTGGATGGGACCAGCTAAGTCTATCGACTGCCTTGATCCTGTTCGGCATGGCCGTCATCGCGATTCTGGTCGCGGGCACGCGACTGACGGTCATCGCCGACCGTCTTGCCCAGCGGACCGGACTGGGCGGCGCGCTGTTCGGCAGCGTCTTCCTGGGAGGAACGACGTCTCTGCCCGGGATCGTCACGACATTCACCGCCGCATCGGACGGACACGCTGATCTGGCGATCGCCAATGCCATCGGCGGAATCGCCGCACAGACCGCCTTCCTGGGCTTGGCGGACATCGCCTACCGTCGCGCGAACCTGGAGCATGCCGCGGCTTCGGCCGCAAATCTGACCCAGGGCGTGCTGCTCGGCCTGCTTCTCGTCATTCCCCTGGTCGCGCTCGGCTCTCCCACGACCGCTCTCTTCGCCATTCATCCGGCTTCGATCGTCCTGCCGATCGCCTACTGCCTCGGCTTACGGCTGATTTCCCACGCCGTCGACATGCCGATGTGGCGGCCGGAAATGACACCGGAGACCGAGGTCGAGAACGATGGACCGGGCGACCCGGAGGCCCCCGGCCTCACGCGGCTCTGGGTGGAGTTCGCACTGATCGCCCTCACCGTCGCGGTAGCCGGCTTCGTCCTCACCAAGGGCGCGGAGATCGTCATGGCTCACACCGGCATGTCGGAAACCGCCGTGGGCGGCATTCTGACCGCCGTGTCGACCTCGCTCCCCGAGCTGGTCACGGTGATGGTCGCCGTCCGCCGCGGCGCCCTCGGGCTGGCGGTGGGCGACATCCTGGGCGGAAACTGCTTCGACATCCTGATGCTGGCGATCGCCGACATCGCCTACCGGGACGGCCCGATCTATGCCGCCTGGACCGAACACCACACCTTCATCGTCGCCATCAGCTTGTTCATGACCAACATTCTCCTGCTCGGGCTCCTAAGGCGGGAGAAGCACGGTTTCGCCAATATCGGCTTCGAGAGTGCGCTGATCCTCGCGACCTACGCCGGCGCCGTCGTCTACCTGATGGCCGGTTGAACCGCGCGGCGCGCACGACCGCTGCGGCCGAACGTTTCAAAGAAAGAAGCCCGACGTCGTCGACGGAGAAGGACGAATTGGACAGCCAGTTCTTCACTGACCTTCTAATCGCCAAGACGCCCATCGAGGACGTCATCACCCGCTTAGGCGTGGCGAGCGTCCTGGGTATGGTTATCGGCGCCGATCGCGAGATCAGCGGTAAAGCGGCGGGCCTGCGGACCCACATGCTGGTCAGCCTCGCCGCGGCGTCCTTCACCCTGGTCGCCTTCGAGATGTATCTCGGCCTGATCGACCGGCACCCGAACACCAATGCCGACCCTGTCCGCGTGGTCGAGGCCGTCGTCGCCGGTGTCGCGTTTCTCGGCGCCGGCGCCATCATCCAGGGGCGGAACAGTGTTCTCGGCATTACCACCGGCGCCGGCATCTGGCTCGCGGGCGCCATCGGCATGGCTTGCGGAGCCGGGCTCTACCTGGTCGCCGCCCTTACGTGCGTCTTTGCCTTGGTGATCCTGAGCGGCGTCAGGCTCGTCGAGTACCGGATCGGGCTCAAGGACAAGGCCAGCAAGGCGGAGACCGAGAAGACGGTGGAGGACTGACCGCAGGCTGGCGATTCGCCCGCCGCTTCCCATCTATGAGGAGCACTCTGGTAGGAGCCCGTCATGGCTGATTCGTCGTCTCTCCACGTCGTCTGCCCCCATTGCGACCGGACCAACCGCGTCCCCGTCGAGAAGCTTTCGGCAGGTGGCCGATGCGGCGCCTGCCACGAACCGCTGTTCGAAAGCCGGCCTCTCGCGCTGACCGAAGCGCGATTCGCCAAGCATGCCGCCGGCGACATCCCCCTGCTCATCGACTTCTGGGCGAGCTGGTGCGGCCCGTGCCGGATGATGGCACCGGTGTTCGAGGAAGCGGCGAAGGAGCTGGAACCGCAGGTCCGGCTGGTCAAGGTCGATACGGATGCCGAGCAGGGCCTCGCCGCCCGCTTCCGCATCCAGAGCATCCCATCGCTGATCCTCGTCCATCGCGGCAAGGAGATCGCCCGCACGACCGGCGCCATGCCGAAGACGGCGCTTCTCGACTGGACGCGACGCGCCCTTCCCGCCCGCGCCGCCGCCTGAACGGGCGGCGGCCTTCGGCCGCACGACAGACCCGCATGTGAGGCATGGGCCGGAAACGCCGTTTCCGGTAGCCGAACGTCCTCCCTTTGCTAGACTGCGCGCTCTCGAAAATGGGAGCACTCAAAGGGGGGACCGCCATCATGCGGGCGAACAAGGTACGCGACATCTGGGCGAAGGGCGGCGGAGTCATCAATGGCTGGCTGGCGATCGCCAACTCGTTCAGCGCCGAGATCATGGCGCATGAGGACTTCGACAGCGTCACCGTCGACATGCAGCACGGCATGGTCGATTTCCAGGCGGCGATCCCGATGCTGCAGGCGCTGTCGACGCGGGACGTGACGCCGCTGGCGCGGGTGCCGTGGAACGAGCCCGCCTTCATCATGAAGATCCTGGATGCCGGCGCCTACGGCATCATCTGCCCGATGATCAACACCCGCGAGGAATGCGAGAAGTTCGTCGGCGCCTGCCGTTACGCCCCCGAAGGCTATCGCAGCTTCGGCCCGCCGCGCGGCCTGCTCTACGGCGGCAAGGACTACGCCGCCAAGGCCAACGAGACCATCATCGCCATGGCGATGATCGAGACCCGCCAGGCGGTCGCCAATCTCGACGAGATCATGACCACGCCGGGCCTCGACGGCATCTATGTCGGCCCCAACGACCTTGCCATCAGCCTGGGCTATTCGCCGAACCCCGAACCCGAGGAGCCGGAGGTCGCGGAGGCCGTGGCGACGATCCTCGCGGCCGCCAAGCGCAATGGCGTCAAGGCCGGCATCCACTGCCCGCACGGCCCCTCGGCACTCGACAAGATCAAGAAGGGCTTCGACTTCACGACCCTGGCCAACGACGCCCGCATGCTGTCGGCCGGCGCCGCCGTCGAGATCAAAGCCGCGCGGGGGCAGTAATGCATCGTGTCCTGGTCGCCGGCCGGCTTCATCCGGCCGGCAAGGCGCTTCTCGATGCCCGTTCGGACATCGAATACGAGATCCTCGACACCCCGTCGGCGGCCGACATCGTCGCCCATATGCGGGGCGTCGAGGGCGTGGTGATCCGCACCGCGCCGTTCCGTGCGGAGGCGATCGCCGCCTCGAACGAGCTCAAGATCGTTTCCCGCCACGGCGTCGGCTACGACAACATCGAGGTCCCTGCCCTGACCGCCCGCGGCATCCCGCTGACGGTCATCGGCACCGTCAACGCGGTGACGGTCGCCGAGCATGCGCTGGCGATGATGCTTGCCACCACCCGCCTGATCATCCCCTACGACCGGGAGATGCGGAACGGCAACTACGCCATCCGCGAGAGCCTGCGGATGACCGAGCTCGAAGGGAAGACGGTGCTGATCGTGGGCTTCGGGCGCATCGGCACCCGCGTCGCCAAGCGCTGCAATGCCTTCGACATGAACATCATCATCGCCGATCCGAACGTCCCGCGGCGGGTCGTCGAGGGCCAGGGCTACCGCTTCGTCGACGACTACCGCGATGCGCTGGGCGAGGCGGACATCCTCACCCTCCACATGCCCGGCAATCCGGACGGAACGCCGGTGATGGGGGCGAAGGAGATCGGGATGATGAAACCCGGTGCCTTCCTCATCAACTGCGCCCGCGGCACCCTGGTGGACGAGGAGGCGCTGGTCACCGCCCTCACCTCGGGACATCTCCGCGGTGCAGGCCTCGACGTCACCCGCGAGGAGCCGCCGGCCGACGACCACCCGCTGCTGAAGCTCGACAACGTGGTCCTGAGCCCGCACAGCGCCGGGTCGACGGCGGAATGCTTCGAGCGCATGGCGACGGTCTCGGTGCAGAACGTCCTCGACCTGTTCGACGGCAAGCTGGACCCCAACCTGGTCATCAACCAGGAAGTGCTGAAGTAGCGCCTCCCGGGGTTGCCCGACCGGCAGTCCGCCCTATCATCCAGGCCGCGCCGTGCCCATTCCGGCGCGGCCGAGGATGACCTGCTCAAGGAGGACGACCATGGCCGGCGTGCCCCCCGTCTGCGATTTCGGCTGGAAAGCCCCCGACTTCACCTTGCCCGGCACCGACGGGAAGACTCATTCCCTCGCCGACCTCAAGGGCGCCAACGGCACCCTGATCGTCTTCATGTGCAACCACTGCCCGTATGTGAAGGCGATCCTCGACAAGCTGGTCCGCGACGCCGCCGACCTAGCCCGCCACGGCGTCGCCACCGTCGCCATCAGCGCGAATGACGCCGCGTCCTATCCCGAGGACAGTTTTGAGGCCATGAAGCGGGTGGCGACGGAGAAGGCATTCCCCTTCCCCTATCTCTACGACGAGAGCCAGGAGGTCGCCCGCGCTTACGAGGCCGTCTGCACCCCTGACTTCTTCGGCTTCAACGCGGACCTGGAACTCCAATACCGCGGCCGCCTAGACGCCGCCGGCCGCTCGCCCGACCCCAACGCCCCGCGCGAGCTGTTCGAGGCAATGGTGAAGATCGCCGAAACCGGCCAGGGGCCGCGCGATCAGACAGCGAGCGTCGGCTGCACCATCAAATGGAAGGCGGCCTGACGGCCCTGACCTCTTATCGTCATTGCGAGGCGCGCAGCGCCGCGGCAATCCATACGGACGGAGCCGGCTGGATTGCTTCGCCTCCGGCTCTCAATGACGATGAGTACAGGCACGCTCTGCCCGTCCTACCCGTCGCCCCCGCGAAGCTTGCGCCCGCGAAGGCGGGTGGCGGGGGCCCAGAGGTCGTGCGATGGCCCCTGGATTCCCGCCAC
>PBKC01000051.1 GCA_002721365.1 Rhodospirillaceae bacterium
CAGCGCGAAAGCGCGCGCGCAAAGAAGGAAATGGTTGAAGCGAACCTGCGACTAGTTATCTCAATTGCGAAGAAATATACTAATCGGGGTCTGCAGTTCCTGGACCTGATCCAGGAGGGCAATATCGGCCTGATGAAGGCGGTCGATAAGTTCGAGTACCGCCGCGGCTATAAGTTCTCGACCTATGCCACGTGGTGGATCCGCCAGGCGATCACCCGCTCGATCGCCGACCAGGCGCGGACGATCCGCATTCCCGTCCATATGATCGAGACGATCAACAAGCTGGTCCGCACCTCGCGCCAGATGCTGCACGAGATCGGCCGCGAGCCGACGCCGGAGGAGCTGGCCGAGAAGCTGTCGATGCCTTTGGAGAAGGTCCGCAAGGTCCTGAAGATCGCCAAGGAGCCGATCAGCCTCGAAACGCCCATCGGCGACGAGGAGGACAGCCATCTCGGCGACTTCATCGAGGACAAGAACGCGATCGTGCCGCTGGACGCCGCCATCCAGGCGAACCTTCGCGAAACCACGACGCGGGTGCTCTCCAGCCTGACACCGCGCGAGGAGCGGGTGCTCCGCATGCGGTTCGGCATCGGCATGAACACCGACCACACGCTGGAGGAAGTGGGCCAGCAGTTCTCGGTGACCCGCGAGCGTATCCGCCAGATCGAGGCCAAGGCGCTCCGCAAGCTCAAGCATCCCAGCCGCTCGCGGAAGCTCCGCAGCTTCCTGGATACCTGACCCGCACGATCCGTGCTATAGACGGCCGACGGACGAGAGAGGCGCCACAACGCCTCTCTTTTCCGTTGTGCCGGCCTCGGGCTATTTTGCCCTCCGGTCGGGCCCGTAGTTCAGTTGGTTAGAACGCGCCGCTCATAACGGTGTTGTCGGGGGTTCGAGTCCCTCCGGGCCCACCATCCTGCTTCGCGCTGCGCGCTGCGCGCTACGCGCTACGCAGGATTTGCTCCCGCAAAAGTTGCGAAGCAGGATGCCCTCCGAAGCCTTGGCGACGGAGGGCTGATCTCATGCACTATGTTTATCTGCTCGAAAGCAGCGCTTATCCCGGCCAACGCTATGTGGGAGTCACCTCTGACCTAAGAAAAAGACTGGCCGAACACAATGCCGGGAAGTCCCCGCACACATCGAAGTATGCGCCGTGGCTTCTGGTGACTTACATCGGCTTCTCCGACAATCAGAAAGCGGAAGCTTTCGAGCGCTATCTAAAGTCGGGTTCGGGACACGCTTTTGCCAAGCGAAGGTTGCGGTAGGAGCCTGCGTCTGGCGTTTCTCTTGATGACACACCTTCCGTTCAAACGCAGTGACGACATCCCACAGTCAGGCTGTTTTGCCTCCCGCAGCAGGCGTGCATGATCTCCGAGCGGCCCAGGCCGATGTCCTTGAGCATGCGGTTGTCGAGCCGGCTGGGCAAAACGGGGGCAAAAACGGGACAGTGTATATTTTCGGGCAAAAACGGGACAGTGTATATTTTGGCCGGACCTCCGCACGGTAGACGACCCTTATACGCGGGGCGCTATTTGGAGTTGAACCCAGATCACGTGGTCGTCTGCGCGGGAATTGAATGGGCGGGGAAGAAAAGGGACTCTGAAATATACACTGTCCCCATTTTTCGCTGTCCCCATTTTTCCATGCGTGCGTTCGATTACCGACTCGCTTTGCGCCACCACTGGATGTAGCCTCGAAAGGTTACTCGCGGGTGAAGGACGCGATGCACAATCCGAACAGCCTCATGGCATTGGTATCCGCAGTTGCCATTGCCCTGATCTCTTTGACTACGGCGGCCCATGCCGACCGCGACTCCGCGCTCGCAGCTCTTCGTGCGGAGCCAAAGATCAAGGATCTATACTGGTCCGCTGCCGATGTGTTGCATGTGGGCGTGTTGGACGACGGCAGCCCTCGGAAGGGTTACGCGATGTACGTATGCGAAGTGCTTCGCGAGCACCATGCCGCCAATGGTGTGCGAGTCCGCATCATGGATATCGTTGCCGTCACCGACGGTAACTGGCGAAGCCTGGGGGAGGTGAAATGTTGAACCCTCGCACTTTGCTCTTCTCGCTCGCATTTGGCTTGGCAGGTTGTGCCACCTCTCATGTTCAGCCGCTCGACGACGGAACCTACGAGATTCGGGTCGATCATGAAGCAGTGAGCAGCGAACTGGTTGTGGAAAGGGAGTTTCGGGAGCGTGCCGACGCACTGTGCCCGCGAGGCTTCACCCGCCTTTCCGAACGCGACAACGTCGAGGGGCAGTTTGGCGGTCGGACGTTCGTGATTCGGTGTGTTGAATAAGAGCTGGTCGCGTCCGTCAACTTCGTTCATATAGCGGATTTCGATGCCGTTCCTCCCGCACCGCGGCGATGGTCTCCGCCTTGATCTGTTGCCCGAACGCGCGCAGGGCTGCCCGATCAGCTCCCCCCGAAACCGGCGAAACCGGGACGGAAACCGGGACAGTATATATTTTTCTCAATGGCTCACGCGCCGCCGAACCTCCGGTCGAAGATGCCGAGCTTCTTGACTTTGCGGCAAGGTTATCCGGGATGTCACCCCATCACTCTCAACCTTGAATAATGCTTTCGCTTATTCCACAGTGATAGCATCGCAATCATCCCGCGGAGGGCGATATCATGGCCGCCGTTACCATCCGCAACCTCTCAGAGGAGGCGCATCGCGCCCTGAAAGTCCGCGCGGCGCAGCACAATCGCAGCGCGGAAGCGGAAATGCGCGCCATTCTGGAGGCGGCCGTGCGTCCCGAGGGCCGGCTGCGGCTCGGCACCGCCTTGTCTGAGATAGGACAGAAGCACGGTGTCACCAAAACCGATATCGAGGCCCTCGAAGAGATCAGCGATACGCGGCCGGCGGAGCCGATGCGTTTCGAATGATCCTGCTCGACACCAATGTCGTCTCGGGGGCAATGACGCGTGCGCCGAATCCTCGGCTGCGCGCATGGCTCGACGCCCAGGCGGCCGAGACGTTGTTTCTCTCCAGCATCACCGTGGCCGAGCTCCTCTTCGGCATCGGTGTTTTGCCAGCCGGCAAGCGTAAGGAGAGGCTGGCGGCCGCGCTCGACGACGTGCTGGACCTGTTTGCCGACCGTATCCTGACCTTCGACACATCGGCGGCGCGGCGCTATGCCGATCTCGCCGTCAAGGCGCGCACGGCCGGAAAGGGCTTCCCGACGCCCGACGGCTATATAGCGGCGATCGCCGCCGCACATGGTTTCGCCGTGGCATCGCGCGATACGAGTGCGTTCGATGCCGCAGGCCTCTCGGTGATCGATCCCTGGGCTTCGATGGAGAGCGGCGGGTTGTGAACCGACGGATAGTCGATAGTCGTCGACTGATCTTGCCAGTCGCTCTACCGACCCCCGGACGGGGATGCCGAACTTCTTCACCGGCTGACGAGATTCTCCTGGATGCCACCGCTACTGTTTTGCAGTCACTGATTTGACGGTCGCCCGCAACAGCGACAGACCAAGGCCAAGTCGTTCCGTCTCCCACAGCACACACCCATGATCTCCGAGCGGCCGAGGCCGATGTCCTTGAGCATGCGGTCGTCGAGCCGGCTGAGTTCCCGGTAGGTCCGGAGCCGTGTCCGTCGGCATTTCATGCTCTGGGCGATGTGCCGCCAGGCCCGCGTGACGATGGCGTGGACGGCGGCTGCGTGGACTCTGCGGCCTTTCCGCACATAGTGGCCGGTATCGATCGCTCCAGCGGACGTCCGCTTGATTGTGGGGTCTTCGTGGTCGTCACGAAATATCTGTCCGGCGTCCATCCGACCGACTCTTTCTTGTCCAGGTCTCCCAAGCTGATCCGTCCGAGGGGCGGGATTGGCTTTGGGAGCTGAAAATCGGTGTGCGGATCGGGGAAGACAAACGACGACTTTTCGCTCGCATGTGAGCAATATTCGTTTGTCCTGCGGCGCATCGCCTGCGCTGTTTGAAGGCCGGATCGGGTGGGGCGGTGACCGTCTGGCCGCCCGGATTATCTTTGGCTGAAGCCTGTCTTCAGCCGCAGAGCAAGACGCGATTCTTCCATGCCACTGAGACTGCCGCCCCTCAATACGCTACGCCTTTTCGAAGCCGCCGGACGGCACAAGAGCTTCAAGCGGGCGGCCGAGGAGCTGCATGTCACGCCGAGCGCGGTGAGCCACGGCATCCAGACCCTCGAAGACTGGCTGGGGACGCCGTTGTTCCATCGCGGCAGCCGCGGTCTTTCGCTGACGCCGGCCGGGAGCGCCTATCTGCCGCAGGTCCGGGAAGCGCTGACCGGTCTCGCCGAGGCGACGGCGCGGGTGCCGGGGCGGAAGGCGACCGGCACGCTGTCGTTAAGCGTCGCGCCGACCTTCGCTTTGCGCTGGCTCATGCCACGGCTCGGCGCCTTTCGCGAAGCGCATCCGGGGATCGCGCTCACCCTCGATACGGCCCGCCAGTACGTGGACTTCCCGATCGACGGCAGGGACTTGGCGATACGGATGGCTCGTGCCGAGAACGCCGCCGCGGACTGGGTGCACCTGGTTCGGGAGAGCTTCGTGCCGGTCTGTTCTCCGGCCTTGGCGGCAGCGGTGGGCGGCGCCGGCTGGCCCGGCCTGCTGACGCGCGTACCCCTGATTCACCTGACGACCGTTTCCGAAGACTGGGATGTCTGGCTGGGCGCCCAAGGGTTGACCGCACCCGATGAGGGGGAGGCCTTGTACGTCGACACGTTGCAGGCCGCCTTTGAAGCCGCGGTCCGGGGCCTCGGGATAGCGCTCGGCCGCCGACCGCTGGTCGATGACGAAGTGGCACAAGGCCGTTTGGTGGCGGTTGGGCCGGACTCGCCCGGCACGACGAGCTACTGGCTCGTCGGCCTCGAGAGCGCGTTCGAGCGCCCCGAAGTGAAGGCGTTCCGGCAGTGGATCCTGTCGGAGCTTGGCACCGGCGCGCTCCGCGAGCGGCGGACCTGACATTGCCAACTTGCAACTTATTCTTAGTCGCGTAACATTATTCGGGCTTCATCGGGCGGTTTCGCAGCCGTCTTCCTGGAGGAACGGGCCAAGCCCTGCTTTCCCGAACGATGCGCTTGCACGACAGCACATCCTCATACGCCGAAACCGACCCTGCGCCGTCGCCGGCACCGGCACCGGCCGGCTATATTGCGGATGTTTCCGAGGGCGTCGACCGGCCGGGGGAAGGGGTGGCCGAAGACGCGATCCCCTTGCGGGACGAGGCGCTGCTGCGTCGGTTCCGGCGGCTGACGCCGTGTGGGGAGGCGCTCTCGCTCGATGCGGCGGGGGCGTATCTGTTCGCCAGCCTCTGCGGGTCGGCGAGCGTCATGGGGAAGGACGGGGAGCGGCTGCTTTCCGGGGAGTCCCTGCATGTCCTTCGGCAGGCGGCGGGTGACCCGTCGCGGCGGATCTCGTTCGACCACAGCGGACCGATCGCTGTGCTCCTCTACTTTCCGCTCCACTGGAGCCGTTCCTGCCCGATGGGGGAATCATGCGAGGTGGCGCGGTTCCTGTTCGGCGGCGGCCAGGGGCGGGGCGGGGACGACCGGGTGGAACTCGACCGTGACGGCTTGCGGCATGTGCACTCCGTGCTCGACCTTCATGTCGACAAGGACATAGACCGGCTGTCCGTCGAACAGTTCGTGCTAGCGCTTCTCTCCTGGACTTTCGCCAAGCATTCGATCGGGGCGATCCGGCCGCGGACGGCCTCGGGGCCGCACCCGCGTCTCGCCGCGAAGGCGCGGCAGGCGCGGAGCATCCTTTTGCAGCGCATCGGCCAGCCACCGACGATCCCGGAGCTGAGCGCCCTGGTCGGGACAAACGAGACCGACCTCAAGCGCTGCTTTCGGCAATTGTTCGGCGAGAGCATCGCCGAGTTCTCCCGCCGCAGCCGGCTCGAATCGGCGCGCGCATTGCTGCGCCATGGGGCCGACAACGTGGCGAACGTCGCGCTGGAGGTGGGCTACGCCAATCCCAGCCAGTTCGCGCGCGCCTTCCGGGCGCAATTCGGGATCAACCCGTCCGAATGCCGTCGCCGGCCGGAACAACCGGACCTCTGATCAGCGCCTCGATCTGATCCGTCGTCGAAGAATTGCCCGTTAGGGGTCGTTTCCCGCCCGGATGGAGGCGCGGCGCTCTCCGTCTTCTGCTTCTGTGCTTCCGGAATCTGGTGGCACGAAACGGGGCGAGCGGATGGAGCGAAGCACTTCGGGCAATACGGCCGGCGGGCGAGGCGCCCCTTTCGTCCCGTTCCTCTCGCTGTTCGCCGCTGCGGTCTTCGGTCCCGGTTCGCAGGCGTTCGGACAGTCGGCCACGCCGGGGACGACCATTCACCTCGATCCGATCATGATCGAGGGGAAGGCCGACCGGGCGGCCGCCGAAGCCGAAATCGCCGGGGAGAAGCTCCGGGCCCTGCCCGGCGGTACGGCACTGATCACGCGGGCCGATATGACCGGGCGGGCCGACGTGACGGTGGCGGATACGCTTTCCACCGTCCCCGGCGTCGTGGTGCAGTCGTTCTTCGGCGGTCCCGATCAGCCGCGCATACAGATTCGCGGCTCGGGCCTTCAACAGGACCCGGTCGAGCGGGGACTCCTCATCCTTCAGGACGGCCTGCCGCTCAACCGCGCCGACGGCTCCTACGTCGTCGGTCTCGCCGATCTCCGTCAGGCGCAATCGATCGAGATCTATCGCGGCCATGTGGCCGGCCGGCTGGGCGGGAACGTTCTGGGCGGTGCCCTGAATCTGGCGTCGCCGACAGGCACGACGACGCCCGGCGTGCTGGCCGAGGTTCAAGGGGGAAGCTTCGGCCAGCAAACAGTCAACGCGGAGGCGGGCGGGGGCAGCGGCGGCTTCGACGTCTACGCCCAGCTTCGCCACAGCGAGCGCGACGGCTTTCGTGGTTTCAACACCGGGCAGCGCACCAACGCGGCGCTGAACGCCGGCGTCCGGTTGCGCGAGGACGTCCAGACACGGCTGTTCCTGGGCTACACCGATCTCGAATTCGACGTTCCGGGTCCGTTGACCCGTGCCGCGCTGGACCAGGACCCGAGGCAGATTTTCGCCGGCCCCACGGTCACCCTGCCGGGGCCGACGCTCACCAATCCGGGCCCCGACGTGGTGCGCGACCGGCCGCGTCGCGAGACCCGGAACTGGCGGGCCGGGGCGCGGACGACCGCCTCGTTCGGGGAGCACCGGTTCGACATCGTCGCCGGCTATACCGAGAGCGACGACCGTTTCATCTTCCCGATCGCCGCCAGCATTCGCGACACCGACGGCGCGGATTTCACCGGCGTGCTGCGTTATGCCTACGGGGCGGCGATCGATGCCGGTCTGCCGCTTCTGGAAGTGACCGCGAAATACGTTTCCGGCTCGGCCGATCGGAAGAACTTCCAGAACATCGCCGGCCGCCAGGGAGCGCTGTTCGGCGACAGCGACCTCGAGGCGACGACCCTGTCGCTCTACGCCGGCATGAACATCCCGTTAGGTGACGGGTTCGTGCTGTCGCCGGCGATCGCGTTCTCCCGCGCCGCCCGCGACAACCGGGACCGGTTCGGGACGGGGCCGCGGCCGGTCGCCGGCTTCAATCCCGTCACCGGAGCGTTCACCACGGCCTTCGCCCTCGGACAGGACACGAGCTATGCGCGCTCGTATGACGGGTGGAGCCCGAGCCTCGGCCTGACCTATGAGCTGGCACCGCGAAGCACCGTCTTCGCCGCGGTGAGCCGCAGCTTCGAGCCGCCGACCCATGACGACCTTCTGGCGACGATCAACGGCTCGCCCTTCTTCAGTCCCGGCGCGCCGGTGGGCATCGTGCCGCAGTTCGCCTTCGCGACACCGGATCTGGAGGCGCAGACGGCAACGACCATCGAGGCCGGCTGGCGGGGTGGCCACGGGCGGGTTTCGTGGGACGCGGTCACGTATCTGTCTTTCCTGGAGAACGAGCTGCTGAGCCTGCGCGACGTTTCCGGAACGCAGCTCGCTTCCGTCAACGCCGACGAGACGGTCCATTTCGGCATCGAGCTCGGCCTGACCGGGACCATCACTGATCGCCTGTCCGGACGGCTGGCCTACACCTTTCAGGAGTTCCGCTTCGTCGACGATGCGGTGCATGGCGACAATCGGTTGGCCGGGGCGCCGCGTCACACCATCAATACGGCGCTGCGCTATGCCCTGACACCCGACTGGTTCGCGGAAGCGGAGCTGAACTGGCGGCCCGGCGAGACCCCGGTCGATAATGCCAACACGGTGTTCAACGACTCCTGGGCGACCCTCGACCTCCGGTCGGGCTTCGCGCTCGGCGACTGGGTCAGCCTGTTCGGCGAGGTGCGGAACGTGTTCGACACGGTCTATGCGTCCTCGACCCTGATTACCGATACCGCGCGGCCCGATCAGGCCGTGTTCATTCCGGGCGAGGGGCGCGGTTTCGTCTTCGGTCTGAAAGTCGAGCTTTAGGGGAAGGGCGGGGACCATGCCGACAGCGCACCTTCAACCGATGAACGGCATGCCGGGGAGCAAGCTTCAGACCGCGAAGATGCCGGGCCACTGGCTGCTGGCCCGTCTGGGCAAGCGCGTGCTGCGGCCTGGCGGGCGGGCGATGACGGAGGCATTCCTCCGCGATCTCGGGCTGAACGCCGGAGACGATGTCGTGGAGTTCGCCCCCGGCCTCGGCCTGACCGCCCGGAAGGTCCTGGAGGCCGGTCCGCACAGCTATACCGGCGTCGAGCGCGACGCGGAGGCGGCCGCGTGGTGCGCCGGCCACCTTCCCGAGGGCGCGAACATTCATGTGCGGGTCGGATCGGCGGACCAGACCGGCCTCGCCGACGGTTCCGCCAGCGTCATCGTCGGCGAGGCCATGCTGTCGATGAACTCGCCCGTTCAGAAGCAGCGCATCATGGACGAGGCATACCGAATCCTGCGGCCGGGTGGACGCTACGCGATCCACGAGCTGCTGATCGTCCCGGACGATCTGCCGGCTGTGATCAAGGAAGACATGGAAAGCGCCCTCTCCGCCGCGATCCACGTCGGCGCGCGTCCGCTGACCCGGCGCGAATGGTGCGATCACCTGAAGCAGTCGGGTTTCAAGATCATCCAGGTCTCGACCGCGCCGATGAACCTGCTGCAACCTGCTCGACTGGTTGCCGACGAAGGGGTGTGGCGGACGATCCGCTTCATGAAGAACGTGCTGACGGACCATGACGCGCGGCGGCGGGTGTTGACGATGCGTCGGACGTTTCAGAAGTACCGCAGCCATCTGCGCGCGGTTTCGGTGATCGCGCGGAAGTAGGAAAACGATGGCGAATCGAACGGTGCAGCGGGAGGTCCTGCCCGTCCATGTGCGCCCCTACAAGAGCACGCCTGTCTTCGATCAGGAGAGCGTCCCGGCCGGCCTCCTCCAGGATCACAGGACCAAGCCGGGCGTCTGGGGGCAGATCGTCGTCGTGGAAGGCACCTTGGAACTGACGATGGTTTCGCCGCCCGCGACGGTCATGCTGGACGCGAATACGCCCGGTGTCGTGTGCCCCGGCCAGACCCACAGCGTGCGCCCCTGCGGTGCTGTGAGGTTCTACGTCAGGTTCTACAGATAGAGGGATCGGGCCCGACTCCCCACCGCCGATTTCGCTCTGGGAGCACCGGTACGGGAACGCGTCCTGCGCACCACTGTTGTTTGAAGTGAATACCGCGCGAGCGCGCGGTGGGGTTCAAGCAACGCGAACGCAGGGACAGCCAGATGACGCCTTCACCGAACCGATTACGCCGCCGCCGTGCACCGGCGGCACTCGCCATCGCCTTTGCGCTGGGGCTCGGCGGCTGTGCCGGCGACAGCACCGGCCTGGGCGTGAACCTGGTGCCGCAGGAGCAGGTGCAGGCGATGGGGGTCGAGGCGTGGAACGCGATCCGCCAGCAGACGCCGGCCTCGAACAATTCGGGCTATCAGCAGACCGCGCAGCGGGTCGGCAACGCCATCCTGCGCGGGGCCGGGTACGATCCCTCCACCTGGGAGATCGTGGTCTTCCAGGGCGACGAGGTGAACGCCTTCGCCCTGCCGGGCCGGAAGATCGGGGTCTATGAGGGGATGTTCGGCGTCGCCGACACCCCCGACCAGCTTGCTGCGGTGATCGGCCATGAGGTCGCCCATGTCGAGGCGCATCACGCAGCCGAGCGGGCCAATACCGAAGTCGGGACCCAGCTTGGCACCCAGATCATCGGCGCTGCTCTCGGTGCTGCCGGTGTTGCTCCACCCGAGACCATCACCCAGGTTCTGGGCCTCGGCGCCCAGTACGGCGTGGCGCTGCCCTATGGACGCAACCAGGAGCTCGAGGCCGATCGGCTCGGCCTCCACTACATGGCCAACGCCGGTTACGACCCCGATGCCGCCGTGCGGGTATGGCAGCAGATGGCGACGCTCGGCGGTCAGCCGCCTGAGTTCCTGTCGACCCATCCCAGTCCCGAACGCCGGATCGCTGCGCTGCAGCAGGAAGCCGCGCAGATCAAGGGCCGGTAATCGCCCGGTTGCGGCGCCGGCGAAAGGCGGTTGCGCGTCAAGCGGCGGGGGTCGCGACCGTTACCCGGTTGCGCCCATCGTTCTTGGATCTGTAGAGGGCCTCGTCGGCGGCCAGGAGAAGGGCAGAGGAGGTCGTGCCCGAAAGTGGAAACGCGGCGACGCCAAGGCTGATCGTCACCGTAGCCGTTTCCGTTCCGACTTGGATCGGCTGCCCGGCGATCGCCTTGCGGACCCGCTCCGCGATCCGGGCTCCTGCCTCTGAGCCGCTTGAGGGAAGGATGACGGCGAGTTCCTCGCCGCCGAACCGGCAGGCCTTGTCGAAATCGCGGACCACCGCCTGAATGCTTCGGGCGACGGTTCGGAGGGCATCATCGCCGCCCTGGTGTCCGAAACGGTCGTTGAATTGCTTGAAATGGTCGATGTCGATCAGCACCAGCGCCGTTTCCTGACCGTACCGGCCCGCACGATTGATTTCCTCCTCCAGCAAACGGTCGAACTCCCGCCGGTTGTACAGGCCGGTCAACGCATCGGTGCGCGCAACCTTCTCCAGCGCACCTTCCTTCTCGATGATCATGCTGGTCATGTCGTTGAAGGCGGCCGCGACGTTGGCGAGTTCAACGGGGACCTGTACCTCCACCCGGTGTCGACGGTCGCCTGCCGCCAGCCGCATCGCGGCGTCGGCAAGTTCTTCCATGCTGGTAACCAGCGATCGGTTGATGACGATGACGCCGAGACCCACGAAGGCCAGCGACACGAAGATGGCGGCGAAGAACACGGTCTCGGCGGTATCGAGGGCTGCCAAAGCCTCGTCGTGCGCCTGCTCGTTCTCGGTTTCGAGCCGCTCCAGCTCTTCTTCGATCAATCGCGCGACACGGTCGATATGCGTGTCGATCGCTTCGAGCTCCTCGTCAGCCATCGAGGCGGTGCCGGGGATCCGCTGGGTGAGATAGTCGCGGACGATGGGGGCGAGCTCGCTCCATTCGCGGTTCGCCTCGCCGAGGCGTTGGACGGCTTCGGGATCGTCCAGCAGCCCTGCCACTCCGGCCAGTTTCGACTCGATTTCGGCGGCCGTAACCTCATAGGCCGTGTCGCCATACCGGTCGGCATGGGAGGCGTGGTCGATGACTTCCGCCGTCACATCCCATAGGGCGAGCTGGATCGATTGAAGAGGCTGCAACACCGCGCGCTGATGTGTCGAAACCTCGACGAGCGGGTAGGTTATATGGCGGTGGTGAAGGTAGTAGCCGACGGCGGCGGAAAGCAGCAGCGGCAGAACCGCCATCCCCATTCCGGTGGCCAGCCAGAACCTCAGCGAGCGCTTGCGCCAGAAGGCAGGAAGTTTTCGACCGCTCATTCTCACATTCGGTTCCGAATCCGGCCAGGGCATGACTGGCTCCTCTGACTGTGCCGTCCTCGTTCGCAGATCAAGCCCGCACGAAGCTGATGACACCCCACGTCAGCTCGCGCCCGAATCCACGGTGAGTCGGTTGCGTCCCGCATGTTTGGAGGCATAAAGGGCCGCGTCGGCGGCCTTCAGCATCGCGTCGCGGGTAACGCCGGACCCGGGGAAGGTCGCGACACCCAGGCTGGCGGTAATGGACGCTGTTTCTGCGCCGATCCGGATCGGATGTTCGGCAATGGCGGTTCGAACGCGCTCTGCGATGCGCACGGCCGCAGCGCTGTCGCTTTCGGGCAGGATCAGGGCGAATTCCTCCCCTCCGAACCGGCAGGCCTTGTCGATATCGCGAATGTTCGATTGCAGCAGACCTGCGACGGCGCGCAGCGCCTCGTCTCCACCGGGATGGCCGAAGCGGTCGTTGAACGGCTTGAAATGGTCAAGGTCGACCATCACCAGTGCCACCGGGGTGCCGTAACGGTCGGCGCGCCGCACTTCCTCGTCGAGCAACCGGTCAAACTCTCGGCGATTGAGCAAACCGGTCAATCCGTCGGTTCGCGCGGCGCGTTCGAGCGCGTTTTCCTGGGCGAGGATCACGCCGGTCATCGCGTTGAAGGCGTCGGCGACTTTGGCGAGTTCATGCGGGATCTGCACTTCGACGCGACGGTCGCGGTGGCCGGCGGCAAGGCGTATCGCCGCTCCCGAAAGCTCTTCCATGCTGGTGACCAGCGAGCGGTTGATCACCAATACGCCGATGCCGATAAAGACAAGCGAAGTACCTATCGCCGCGAAGAAGAGTGTCTCGGAGGTCGAGAGGGCGGCGAGCGCTTCGTCGTGCGCGGTTTCGTTCTCGATCACCAGTCGGTCGAACTGGATGTCGATCAGACTTGCCAGCCGGTTGATGTGGGTGCCGATCGCCGCCAGTTCGTCATCGATCGGTGCGGGCGCTGCTTGGGCCGGTCTGCCCAGATAGTCGCGGACGAGGACGGAGGCCGTTCGCCAATGGTCCCGCGCTTCCGCTATCCGATCGGTTTCCTCGGGGTCTTCGAGAATGGAAGCGATCGTCTCGAGCTCGGCCCCGATCTCGGCTGCGGTCGGTTCGTAATCCGAGGCCCCATACCTGTCGGTATGACTGGCGTGATCGATGACCACCGCCATTACCTCCCAGAGGGCGAGTTGAACGTCCATGAGGGGCCGGAGGACCGCCTCGTGTCGGACCGAGACCCCGATCAGCGGATCGGTGATGGAGCGATGGTGCAGGTAATATCCGGCGGCGGCCGCGATCAGAAGGGGGGTGACCGCCGTCGTCATCCCGGCCATCAGCCAGAACCTCAGCGAACGTTTCCGCCAGAAGGCCGGCAAACGGTACCTGACCTTCCCCGCTTCGTCCCTTGAGCGGACCACGGTGCCCTCCCTCCCACGGTGACCGATCGTTCATCCCGCGGCACCTTGGCGGGACCAACGTCATGCATCCAGGCGGACGCTGCTCTCAAGGATGTAGGGTCGACAGCGCATCAAGCACTGATGCCCAATTTGATTTGATGTCGCCTAACTTACTGTCCGAAGGGAAAATTCGGGAGAGGGCTGAATTGATAGGTGCCCTTGGCACGCGGTAGGCTCAAAATTGGTGGCATATGTCCGCCTCCCGCCGGCGGGCAGTGTCACCGCTCGCGGGCGCGAAACTCCTGAATGATCGACATGTGGGAATTGAGCTTGCCGGGCTCTTTGGACTGGGGCGGGGGAATCTGGTTCTTCAAGTTGCCGATGGTGGCATGCAGTTCGTCGACCGCCGCCTTTGTTTCGTCCAGGCTGGTCACCAGGTAATCCAGCCGGTCGGCGCTCGACAGCATGACTCCGTTGAAGTCCTTGAGGGTATAGCCGGTCTTCGACAAGCCATCTTCGAGCGTATCGAGACGGGCATTGAGTTCGCCCATCTGTATGACCCCATACGCGAACATGCCGCACAGAAGAACGACTAGGACGGCCAGCGTTCCGGTCAGGGCGGTGACCCAAGTCTTCATGCGATCGGTGCCTTCGGCGGGCATTGAAGCGACTCCTGCGAGCAAAAGGGATTTCGTTTCGCAAGAAGGATTGCAGCCGAAAGATGGGCGGTCAATCCGATGTGGTCGCGGTCAATGACCTCTGGCACGGAACTGTTCCCTCGTTCCGATCGCACCGCTCAGGTCCCATGGGGACGGTGGAAGGTTGCTCGGCGACAGCGCGTCGGGGAGAGCCGCGGTCGTTCGTTCGAGTGCAGCGACACTGTCGTCGATCTGCTGCTGCTGGTCGATCAAGCCGTTGATCGTGTCCGCGTCGGCCTCAAGCGTGGCGTGGATATCGTCGAGCGCCGAATGGGTCGCCGCGACATGCTGGCCGAGCTTGTCGATCCGTTCATGGATCATGGCGAGTTGTGTCACGCCATAAACGGCGATGCCGGATAACAGGAGCGCGACGACCGCGAGCATCGCAGCCAGCGCGCGCAGCCGGTTCTTCAACGGATCACCCTTGTCTGCGTTCATGTGACCGCCTTTCAAGCCTTCGGCAGACTAAGGCCAGAATCGCACCGCGCCTGCCATCGGTCAAATCGGGGAGGGATCAGGCGCGGGGAATCTCCGTCCAGCTACGGCGCCCACCGGGACCGAAAGCCGGTTGCGGATCCTGGTCAAGGGCGGCGAGAAGCGCTGTCGCTTCGGCAAGATCGGGTGTCGGGGTCCTGTCGGGGAATGCCTCCAGCACCGGTGCGAGGACGGCTTGGGCATCTTCCGTCCGCCCTTTGTCTGCCAGGAGTGCCGCTAAGGTGGTGGCCGCTCGCAGCTCCAGCGATCGGGCGCCGCGCGCCGCCGCCTCGGAGAGCGCGGCACGGAACTTTTCTTCGGCCGTCACGGTATCCACGGGGTTTTCCGCCAGGAGGAGGATGCCTTCCAGACGGTGAAGTTCCGCCTGCCACCAAAGCTCGCCGGTTTCCGCTATGAGCGTCGGGGTCCGCCTGATCTCGGCGAGGCCAAGCTCCGGCCTGCCGACCATGAGGCAGGCCTCGGCGATCAAGCCGGCGAGCAGGGAAAAGATCAGCCGGGCGCCACCCTCACGCAGCCGGTCGAAGGCCGCCCGCATGCGTGCCAGCCCGGCGTCGCCTTCGCCGTCCGCAACCATCGCCCAACCAGCGAAGACGTTGCCGATCGAAAGATGAAGCGGGATGCCGTGGCTGTTGGCCAGGGAAACCATCTGTTCGGCATAGGTCGCGACACGCTCCGGTTCGCGGCGGAGATGATGCAGCAGCGAGGCATACATCAACGCGTGCAGGGTCGTCGGTGCGTGGTCGAGCCGAGCGGCGAGGGCGAAGCTCTCCTCCGAGAACGCCATCGCGCGCGCGACTTCGCCGCGCGTCCATAGAACGACGCTGCCCACGCCCTTGGCGCACACACCGGCATCATGACCACCGAAGTAAGACGCCTGGGCGCTGTGGCGGTCGGAGTCGTAGATCGACATGCCGTCGGTGATATGGCCGAGCGCGGTTTCCATTTCGCCTGCCCACACGGCATTCGCCCAGCCGGCGTGGTGCGCCTGGAGCAGAAGGTCACCATCCCCCTGCTGTTTCGCCACAGACAGAATCTCGCCGGCGATGGGACCGGCTGCGCTGGTCTCGCCACGCGCGGCATGGAACAGCCAGATACCCCACAGGGCGGTGAAGACCTGAGGAATATTGCCGATCTGACGGGACAGCGCATGGGTCCGGTCGTAGTTCTGCTTGGCTTCCGTAGCGTGCCAACCGCTCATCGCCGCCAGGGCCGGCCCCAGCTTCATGCGGAGTTCCAGTTCCCGCTGCAGGCGTTGTTCGCCATCCGGGATACCGTCGAGCTGGGCAATGCCGCGTCTGAGGTGTGCCGCCGCCTCGACATAGGCGGCGCGGTGAAGCGCCCGGCGTCCGGCCAGAAGCCAGTTCTTGGTCGCGGCGTCGGCGTGCCCCGCACGGGTGAAGTGATAGGCCAGGATCTCGGGGTGAACGTCGTCCGACCCGGCGGCCCGTGAGGCCAATGCTTCCGCGATCTGACGGTGCAGAGCCTGGCGCGCGCTCCGCAACAACGACTCGTACGCAGCTTCCTGGATCAGCGCGTGCTTGAACAGGTAGGCCGGTCCGCGCTCGTTCTTATGCTTGTGGATGATTTCGGCACTCAGCAGCCGCTCCAGCGCATCATCGAGCGCGGCCCCTTCCATCTTGCAGACGATCGACAGCAGGTCGTAGTCGAAGGAGCGGCCGATCGCCGCGGCGACCTGGGCGACCTCGCGGACCGGCCCCAGCCGGTCGAGCCGTGCCATCAGCGAATCCTGGATGGTCGGGGGGATCGCTATCGGCGGACCGTCGCCATCATCGCGGCATGCCTGATCGAGGGTCGGGCAGCAATCGAGCACGCCCTTGGTCAGTTCCTCGAGGAACAGCGGCACACCCTCGGCCTTGGCGACGATCTCGTCCCGGACGGCGGGTGCGAGCAGGCGGTCACCGGCGACTTCGTCGACGATCTCCGCCGCCTGCTTCTGTCCGAGGCGGTTGAGCGACAGCACGGTCACATGGCCGATACTCTTCCATGGCGGTGCGAAACCGGTTCGGGCCGTGCCGATCAGCATCACCCGAGCGTCCCTGATCGCTTCGATGGCGCCGTCGAGCAATGCGGAGGTCGACGGGTCGCACCAGTGCAGATCCTCGAACACGAGGAGCACGGGCTTGCGGGCGGCGAGGGCGATCGTCCGATCCAGCAACGCCGCCGCTGCCTTCTCGTTCTGCTTTTCCGCGCTGAAATCGTGCCGGGCGTAGCGGTCGCCGGTGGGGATCGACAGGGCGTTGGCGAACAGGGGCGCCACTTCCGGCACCAACATGCCATTGCAGCGGATGAGTTCTTCCAGCTTGTCGAGCTTGCGCGCCGGCGGGTCGGTTCGGTCGAACCGCGCTGCGGACGCGAAATGCTCGATGATCGGGAACAGCGCCGTGTCTGTGTGGAACGGCGAGCATTGGTAGTGAAGGCGGTAGCAGGTCGCGGGATCGATCTCCTGCGTCAGTGCGTGCAGCAGGCGCGATTTGCCGATTCCGGCTTCGCCCATGATGAGGACCGCCTGACGCTCATCGGCCAGCGCCCGCTGCCAGCGGTCGTGGAGCAGCGACATCTCCATCTCGCGGCCGACCAGGGCCAGAGGACCCGTGCTTTCATGGGCGGCGGCGAAGCGCGAGGCGCTGTGGCGGGTGCCGATGATCCGGAAGACGCGGACCGGCTCGGCCACGCCGCGGATCGACATCGGCCCCAGGTCGTCGCTCTCGAACGCGCCCGAGGTCAGGACATGGGTGCGATGATTGACGATGATACCGTCGGTCGGCGCCAATCCCTGAAGGCGGGCGGCCAGATTGGGCGTTTCACCGACGGCCGAGGCACGCAGCGCCGCTTCGCCGCTTCCGGCCTCGCCGATCACCACCAGGCCGGTGGCGATGCCGATGCGGACGGCGGTCGGATAGGTCGACTTCAGCGCGCGGACGGTGTGGATCACGTCCAGCGCCGCGCGTACGGCCCGCTGGGCATCGTCCTCATGGGCGGAGGGCCAACCGAAATAGACCATGACGCCGTCGCCCAGATACTGGGCGACATGCCCGCCATAGCGGTTGATCACGTCGGTGACGGCGCTTTGATAGGACGCGATCACCTGGCGGAGTTCCTCCGGGTCCAGGCGGTCGGCGAGGGTGGTCGAATCGACCAGATCACAGAACATGACCGTGAGTTGGCGGCGCTCAGCGCCACCCCGCGGCATCGATACCGGCGCGGCCGGCGTTTCGTTCGGATAGAGTTGGGCGATGGCCGCAAGGATGCGCTTGCGGTGGCCGAGGGACACCCCGAGCTCCCGCAGGTCCGTATCGGTCAGCATCGGCAGCACGGCTTCGTCGATGTCGTTCTCGGCGAAGGCAGGCGCATACCGGCCGAGCCCCAGCTCATCGAGCCAAGCGCTGACGTTCATCCCGCTCTCCTTAAAGCCGTCCAAGAATAGTGCGCTGCAGCGCGAAAGTCATTGCGACAGACGGACGGTAGTTCCACCGACCTCACAATGCGCAAATGGCGTCCTCGAATGGCCGCTACCGCTGGTGGCGGCCGTTGATCCGAGCTATTGGGGTGCCGGTATCGATCAGGAATAGGGAGGATGCGAGATGGATCTCGGCCTTAAAGGGAAGAAAGCGATCGTTTGCGCGTCGAGCCGCGGGTTGGGCCGGGGGTGCGCGATGGCGCTGGCGGAAGCTGGTGTGGCCTTGACGATTAACGGTCGCGATCAGGGGAAGCTGGATGCGACCGCCGAGGAGATCGCCCGCGCGACCGGCGTCGAGGTTACGCCGGTGGCCGCCGACGTCAGCACGCGGGAGGGGCAGGACAAGCTGCTCGCGGCCTGTCCCCAGCCCGATATCCTGGTGAACAACAACGGTGGCCCGCCCTTCCGCGACTTCCGGCAGGTCAATCGCGAAGCCTTGCTCGAAGGGGTGGTCATGAACATGGCGACGCCGATCGAGCTCATCCAGCGAGCCATCGACGGCATGATCGAGCGCCGGTTCGGCCGGATCGTCAACATCACCTCGCTGTCGGTCAAGATGCCCGTTGCCGGCCTCGACCTTTCGAGCGGTGCGCGGGCCGGCCTCACTGCCTTCCTGGCGGGGGTCGCGCGGACAGTGGCGCCGCACGGCGTCACCATCAACAATATCCTGCCAGGTTTCTTCGACACCGACCGCATGCGAAGCGGCTTCGAGGCGGCGTCGAAAACCTCGGGCCAGCCGATCGATGAAGTCGCCGCCGCCCGCGCAGCCGAGATCCCGGCCAAGCGCTTCGGTACCCCCGACGAGTTCGGCGCCGCCTGCGCCTTCCTCTGTTCGCAGCATGCCGGCTATATCACCGGACAGAACCTGCTGATCGACGGCGGGCGGTACGCCAGCGCTTTCTGAGAGACATGTCCGGTTCCGGGGCGGCAGAGTTTTGCCTGGCCGCCCCGCAGCCGGTGTCTCAGCCGTCCCGCCGGCCGTATGTATGCAGCCAGCCGTGGCTGCGGAGCAGGTGGCGTGAATGCACACCCGTTCCTTGATGAACCAGACGATAGACCCAGACCTTCGCTAGGTTCTCGATCGGCAGCCACGCCAGCGCATACGCCCAGACGGCGAGCGCGTATTTCCAGCCGATCGGCTCGACGAACCAGCCATAGACCGCGGCAAGCGTACCCAGGAGCTGTGTCGTCTCGGTCGTCGCGAACAGCCTCCAGTTGGGCCAGGGCCGCTGCCAGAACCAGCCGGGATTGCGGGCGACGTAGAGCGTCAGATGGCCGGCGACCAGCAGCTTCAGGAAGATGACCGTCTGAATCGTTTCGCGCGGCAGGTGCATATAAGGTCTCGACGAACCAGAACAGCAGGAACGTCTCGACCACCCCGACCAGCCCCAGCACCACCGCGATCGTCAGTACCCGGTGCATGTCCCAGCGCACCGGCCGCGGCGCCACCGATGCGTTGTCGTAGGCGATCATCATGATCGGGAAGTCGTTCAGGATGGCGAGCAGCACGATCATGACCGCGGTCACGGGGTAGAAGTTGAACACCACGATCGACAGCGTCATGAACACCAGCACGCGGATCGTCTCGGCGATGCGGAAGGTCGCATAGCTGATCATCCGTTCGAATATGCGCCGCGCTTCCTCGACTGCGCTGCCGATCACGGACAGGCCCGCCTCGGTGAGGACGAGGTCGGCGGCGGCACGGGCGGCGTCGGTTGCGCCGCTGACCGCGATGCCGACATCGGCCTGGGCGAGGGCCGGGGCGTCGTTGACCCCGTCTCCGGTCATGCCGACGATGTGCCCGCGTGCCTGAAGCTGTTCGACGATGCCGTGCTTGTGCTCGGGGAAGACCTCGGCGAAGCCGCCGGCACGCTCGATCCCGCTGGCGTCGGGAGACTGTCCGTCGGCGGCGAAGACCTCCCCGGCGCGGACGATGTTGCTGTCGAGGCCCAGACGCCGCGCCATCTCCCGCGCGATCGCAATGTTGTCGCCGGTCACCATCCGCACCTGAAGACCCATCCGCTCGGCGGTCTGGATCGTCTCGGCGGTGTCCTCGCGCGGCGGGTCAAAGAGCGGCAAGAGACCCAGGAATTGCCATGACCCGTCCGGGCCGGTCCGGGCTACGCCGAGCGTCCGGTAACCCTTCTGCGCGAGGTCATCGACGGCCGAACCGATCTTTCGCCTGGCATCCTCGCCGGGCTTGGCAAGGTCGACGATGACCTGAGGGGCCCCCTTGGCGACTTTGAATTGCGCCCCGTCATGGGCGATTTCGGCGTCGGCCCGCTTGCGCACCGGATCGAAGGGATTGAAGGCGGTCTGCCGGTAGCCGCCGAGCTTCTCGCGACCGCCCAGCGCCCGCAGGATGGCACCGTCGATCGGATCGTCTTCGGCGTCGGGGCTCGATGCCAAGGCGGCGGTCAACAGTATCTCTCCGGCATCCGCGGCATCGATCAGGACCGGATCGCCGGCCGCCAGTTCGTTCTTGGTCAATGTGCCGGTCTTGTCGGAGCAGAGGATGTCCATGCCGGCCATCTCTTCGATCGACACCAGCCGCGAGACGATGGCTTTCATACGGGCCAGCAGCACCGCGCCGACCGCCATGGTCACCGACAGCACCGCGGGCAGGGCGACGGGAATGGCGGCGACCGTCAGGATCAGCGCGAACAGCAGCGTCTCCACCAACGGGTCGCCGCGCCACAGGGCGACGAGCAGGATCACCGCCACCAGGCCGATCGTGCTCAGGATCAGGAAGTTCCCGATCTTCAGCACCGCGTCCTGGAAATGGGACCGCCGGCCGGCGCTCTCGACCAGCTTGGCCGTGCGCCCGAAATACGTACCGGCGCCGGTTGCCGTAACCACCGCCGTCATTTCGCCCATGCGGGCGATCGAGCTTGAATAGACGGTGTCGCCGACCTTCTTGTCGACCGGCAGGGATTCGCCCGTCAGCGCCGATTGGTCGACGCTCAGATAGTCGCCCTTCGCGAGGGTCGCGTCCGCCGGAACGATGTTCCCCAGGCGGATACCGATCACGTCGCCCGGCACGAGGTCGTTGGCGGGGACCGTCGACCAGGTCCCGTCGCGGAGCACGCGGGCCTTCAGGGCCAGGGTCTGCTTCAGCGCGGCGATCGCGGTGTCGGCCTTGAACTCCTGCCAGAAGCCGACGCCGGCATTGATCATCAGCATCGCGGCGATGGTCGCGAAATCCTCCCAGCGCTGGACCGCTGCCGAGAGGATCGCCGCGACCTCGATCATCCAGGGGATCGGGCCCCAGAAGTAGGAAAGGAATTTGCGGAGCGGACTGACATGCTGCTCGGCGATCGTGTTCGGACCGAATTTTTCGAGCCGGGACGCCGCTTCGGCGCTGCTCAAACCTTGACTGGGATCAGTGTCGACATCCGGGGCAGGGCGGCGGCGGGAAGGAGGCGAGGAGGAGCGTCCCTCGGCTTCGGACTGCTCGTCTTCGATGTCGGGATCCTTCGTATCCGGAGGGTCGCCGGCGGGACGATCATGGTATGTCATGGCTGGGTACGCCTTGTTCGACGATGCGAAAGGGCGGGCCCCACGGCCGGTCCAGGATGTCGGTCGCGATGCGCCAGGAAAGCAGGAGGCGTATCGGACTGCCACGGGCCGAAACGCGCCGGAACCTGGAAGAGGGCCATGGGACGGCGCCGCGGTATCCATGTGGCGGGCTCTTCGCGCCCGCACAACCGCAGGACCGCCGTTCACATCCGGCAATCGGACAGAGGTGATGCGCGATTGGCTGGGGGCAAGTCGGACCGCGGTCGTGCTGTAGTACGGCTCGTGTTTGCGGTGGAAAGAGGGAGTCGGTGCCGTGGATCTCGGACTTCGGGGCAAGAAGGCGATCGTCTGTGCATCGAGCCGGGGGCTGGGGCGGGCCTGCGCGTCGGCCTTGGCCGAGGCCGGCGTGGCGGTCACGATCAACGGACGCGATCGGCACAAGCTCGACGAGACTGCCGCGGAAATTGTGCGTGCGACCGGGGCTCATGTGACCGCCGTTGCAGCGGATGTGAGCACCAGGGAAGGGCAGGACCGGCTGCTTGCGGCCTGTCCTCAGCCGGACATCCTGGTGAACAACAATGGTGGTCCGCCGTTCCGGGATTTCCGTGCCGTCGATCGCGACGCCCTGTTCGCAGGCGTGGTCATGAACATGGCGACACCGATCGAGCTCGTTCAGCGGACGGTCCACGGCATGATCGAACGCGGCTTCGGCCGGATCGTCAACATCACCGCGATCGCGGTCAAACTGCCGGTCCCGGGCTATGAGCTATCGAGTGGCGCACGCGGCGGTCTCACGGCCTTTCTGGCCGGGGTCGCCCGGACGGTGGCGCCGCATGGCGTCACCATCAACAACATCATGCCCGGATATTTCGAAACCGACCGCGTGCGGAAGGTCTTCGAGGCCACCGCCAAGGCGGGCGGCCGGCCGACCGACGAGGTCGTTGCCGAATGCGCCGCCTGCGCGTTTCTCTGCTCGCGGCAGGCCGGTTACATCACCGGCCAGAACCTGCTGATCGACGGCGGGCGGTACGCCAGCGCGTTCTGATCTCGCTCCGTCCGTCTATCGGGTGCCGGATGGTGGGCCGTAAGCGCCCGCGCCCGGCGTCTCGATGACGAAAACGTCGCCCGGATTCATGTCGGTCGAGTCGGCGCTCTTCAGAACTTCGACCGTGCCGTCGGCCCGCTCGACACGGTTGATGCCGGGGGCGCCGTCGCCGCCGCCTTCGCAGCCCGCCGGCGGGACCACGCGGCGGTTGGAGACCACCGAGGCCGACATTGGCTCCAGGAATCGGAGCTTCCGAACCGTGCCGTCGCCGCCCCGGTGGAGGCCTTTGCCGCCGCTGCCGCGCCGGATCGAGAATTCCTCCAGCCGGACCGGGAAGCGCCATTCCAGCACTTCCGGGTCGGTCGAGCGGGTGTTGGTCATATGGCAGTGGACCGCGTCGGTGCCGTCGAAATCCGGTCCGGCCGGGGCGCCGCCGCAGATCGTCTCGTAGTTCTGCCGCTTCTCGTCGCCCCAGGTGAAGTTGCTCATCGTGCCGTAGGCGGCGGCGAGCTTCTTCAGGGCGAGGAACAGCGTGTCGCAGATCGCCTGGCTGGTCTCGACATTGCCGGCGACGACGGCGGCCGGCGGCTTCGGCGCCAGCATGCTGCCTTCGGGGATGATCAGCTCCAGCGGCTTCATGCAGCCGTCGTTCAGCGGAATGTCGTCCTCGACCAGGGTGCGGAAGACGTAGAGCACCGCCGAGCGGCAGACGGCCGTGGGCGCGTTGAAGTTGTTGGGCTGCTGGGGCGAGGTGCCGGTGAAGTCGATCTTCGCGCTGCGGGCGGCATGGTCGACGGTGACCTTCACCTTGATCTCGGCGCCGAAATCCATCTTGTAGGCGTATTCGCCGTCGCCCAGCCGGTCGAGCACCCGCCGGACCGACTCTTCGGCGTTGTCCTGGACGTGGCCCATATAGGCCTGGACGACGTCGAGGCCGAACTGGCCGACCATGCGGCCGAGCTCCTGCACGCCCTTGTGGTTGGCGGCGATCTGGGCCTTCAGGTCGGCGACGTTCTGGTCGGGGTTGCGGGCCGGGTAGGGGCCGGCGGCCAATGCCGCGCGCAACTCGTCCTCCAGGAACCGTCCTTCGGCGACGATCTGGAAGTTATCGAACAGGATGCCTTCCTCGTCGACGGTGCGGCTGTGCGGTGGGACCGAGCCCGGCGTGATACCGCCGATGTCGGCATGATGGCCGCGGCTCGCGACGTGGAACAGGATCTTCTGCCCCGAGTCGTCGAAGACGGGGGTGATCACGGTGATGTCGGGAAGATGGGTGCCACCGTTATAGGGCGCATTGACGACGAAGACGTCGCCCGGACGGATACTGTCGCCGCGGGCCTCCGTCACTGCCCGGACGCTTTCGCCCATCGAGCCGAGGTGGATCGGGATGTGGGGGGCGTTGGCGACCAAGCCGCCCTCGCGGTCGAACACCGCGCAGGAGAAGTCCAGCCGCTCCTTGATGTTCACCGAATGGGCGGTGTTCTCGAGCACCGAGCCCATCTGCTCGGCGATCGACATGAACAGGTTGTTGAAGATCTCCAGCATCACCGGGTCGACCTCGGTGCCGACGGCGAAGGCCGCGCGGCGCGGGACCTGCCGGGTGAGGACGACATGGTTCCGCTCGGTAACCTCGGCCGACCATTCGGGCTCGACGACGGTGGTGCCGGTGGGCTCGATGACGATCGCCGGTCCGGCGAGGGTCGTGCCCGGCGCCAGATGCGCGCGCTCGTAGACCGGGGTGTCGTGGCGCGTGCCGGCATGAACCATCGATACTTCGGCGATCGGGTCGGGGAGGGAACCGTCCGCCCGTTCCAGGACCGGGTCCTCGACCGTCTCGGTCTCGCCGACCAGTTCGACCGCCGCCGCCTCGACGATCAGCGGCTTCCCCGTCATGGCGAAGCCGAAGCGCTGGCGATGGGCCTCCTCGAACGCGGCGGTGACCGTGGCGACGTCGCCGTTGTCGACGATCAACGCGGTGTCGCTGCCGTCGTAGCGGACATGCAGGCGCTCATGGACGGTGACGTTGGCATCGGCGACGTGCTGGCGCCGCATCTCGCCGCGGCCGTCCTCGGCGAGGGCGGCGAGCGTCTCGGCGAGCTTCGGCAGTGCGGCCTCCTCCAGCCGCGCCTCCACCGCCTGCTCGCGCATGGCGCGGACGGCGGCGAGGCCCATGCCGTAGGCCGACAGCACGCCGGCAAAGGGGTGGAGGAAGACCTTGGTCATGCCGAGCGAATCCGCCACCCGGCAGACATGCTGGCCGGCGGCGGCGCCGAAGCCGCACAGGGTGTACTTGGTGACGTCGTAGCCGCGCTGGATCGAGATCTTCTTGATGGCGTTGGCCATGTTCTCGACGGCGATGTCGAGGAAGCCCTCGGCCACCTGCTCGGGCGTCCGCGTGTCGCCGGATTCAGTGCGGATGCGCTCGGCGAGGGCGGCGAACTGCTCCCGCACGGTCCCGGCGTCGATCGGCTGGTCGCCGTCGGGCCCGAAGACATGGGGGAAGAAGTCGGCGTTCACCCGCCCCAGCACGACGTTGCAGTCGGTGCCCGTGAGCGGGCCACCA
>PBKC01000052.1 GCA_002721365.1 Rhodospirillaceae bacterium
CTCAGTTGGTAGAGCAGCTGACTCTTAATCAGCGGGTCCAAGGTTCGAGTCCTTGTGCGCCCACCAAAACCTCCCGCTTTCAGACTCCCTAATCACGCACACGAAGCCGCAAGCCTTTCGGCCCGTGATCAAGTGATGTGACGCTTCGGTTCTGCCGGAACGGACCGATCTGTGCGCACAAAGCACATTCGGGGCCTATCTTCCGGTGATTGCGAAGAATACCGCAAAGCACCCGTTCCGCCCAATTCGGTTATCCTCCCGGTTCTGACGACCAATGTCACCCAGGGAGGACGGAACCATGGCGATCTACGAGCTGCGCACCTACACCCTCTATACCGGCAAGATGGCGGAGGCCGTCGAGGCCTACTCGACGCTCGGCTGGCCGGCGCTGTCGAAGTACGAGGGCAAGCTGATCGGCTATTTCACGGGCGACGTCGGGGCGATGAACAAGATCGTCCATTTGTGGAAGTTCGAGGACGACGCCGACCGACGGGCGTTCTGGAACACGCTGTTCGCCGACGAGGACTTCAAGAAGTTCGCCGCCAAGTTCCGCCCGCTGGTGCTGACCCAGGAGAACCAGCTGATGATGGCTGCGCCGTGGGGGCCGCATCCCTGATCGATCCAGAGCGCGACATCCTTACGCCGTCATTCCCGCGCAGGCGGGAATCCAAAGGCAGTGCCGCTCGCATGGACCCCCGCCTTCGCGGGGGTGACGGTTAAGGTATTGAATCGGCTGGGGAACGGGTGAGCCAGGAAATGCTTGGACACGACGCAAGGAGCGATTCGCGATGACCACGACAACCCTGGAAGCCGAAGCGGGCGTCCGCGCCCGGCTGCAGTTCATCGACCCGGCCGGCCCGCCGCCGGTGGCGCTGGTGAAGCCCGAGGGCGACGGTCAGGACGAGCATACCGGGCGCTACGAGTACCGGGAGGTGCTGGTCCACGATGCGCGGCCGGAGGCGGATCGCTTCACCCTGGACAAGGACGGCTTCGCCTTCGGCCGCGCGCCGACCGCGGTCCGGAACTTCTTCGATGCGGAAGAGGTGAAGCGCATCTACTACCCCGAGGTCGCCGCGCTGATCAAACGGGCGACCGGGGCGGCCGAGGTGGTGATCTTCGACCATACCTGCCGCATCGACGACGAGGCGGAGGAGGAGAGCCGCCGTGTCCGCGGCCCGGCCAAGATCGTCCACAACGACTTCACAGCCCTGTCGGCGGCGCAGCGGGTCCGCGATCTATTCCCGGCCGCGGAGGCCGATGCGCGGCTCCGACGCCGCTACGGCTCGGTCAATCTGTGGCGGCCGATCCGCGGGCCGGTCGAGACCGCGCCGCTGGTGATCTGCGGCTGGGAGACCCTGGCGCAGGACGACCTCGTGGTCTCGGAGCGCCACTACCCGGACGGGCGCATCGGGCGCATCTACACCGTCGCCCACAATCCGAAGCAGCGCTGGCTCTACTTCCCGCAGATGGCGGCGGACGAGATCATCCTGCTGAAATGCTTCGATTCGGCCACCGACGGCACCGCACGCTGGACCGCACACGGCTCCTTCCAGGACCCGACCAGCCCGCCTGACGCCGCCCCGCGCGAGAGCATCGAAGTGCGGTCGATGGTGTTCTTCTGAGGTGCCAAAGCCGGATTCGGTGGGTCTTCCGGACAAGCCGGAGGATGAGGAGGAGTAAAAAAGAGCGCGCCACGCGTCGTCCGGCAGCTTGACCGGGGGACCTATGGTCGCGGCACACTACGGACCATGGACGATCTGCCGGACATCCTCTCGATCGCGTCCGACCTGGTCACGATCTTCGGGCTGCTGTTCGTCATCTATCAGGTGCGGCAGCTCGAACGCTCGGTGCGCAGCGGCGCCGTATCCTCGATCTACGCCGAAGCCGCCGAGGTGCGGAAGACGCTGATCGATAATCCGGAGCTGCTTCCCTACTTCTTCGACGACATCGACATCACCCCAGACCACCCCGATTACCCGAAAGCGCGGGTCGCGGCGGAGATGCACCTGAACTACCTGGAGCATCTGGTCGTCGAGAAGGACAATTTCGGCAAGGACAACTGGAAGTCCTGGAGCGCTTTCATCAGCCGAGCCATCGGATGCAGCCCGCTGATTCGCCGGCTGCTGCGGGAGAACGCGGATTCGTACGCCAAGGCGCTGTGTGAATTAGCCGACTGCGAGTAGGTACACCCGCCCGCCTCCACCCCCTGCCCCTGGATTCAGCGTCGGCTCTTCGGCCCGTCATAGGTGCAGAGCAGGATCTTCCACCGCTTCTCCTTCGAATAGCTGCCGAACAGAATCTGTTCGGAGAAGTCGCAGAGATGCCCGGCGATGAGCTCGGGATCCTGAAGGATGTCCATGTTCGCCGGTTCGCGCGGCAGGAAAAGGATCAGCGTGTCTCCGGCTTCGCACGACCCCTGCACTGCCGATATGGCGTCTTCGAACGGAACGCTGTCAGGAGGATCGACGCCACCGAACGGCTCCGGCTGGCAATAGGTGGCCGCAGCCATGGCTGTTTGTGATCCTAAAAACAAAACGCATGACAAACTCAGAGCGAGCAACTTGCACATGTAATACCTCCGTATTACAATGGATAGATATCAAAGAGTGACCGATATTATCTGCTACTTCTCTTTCTAGAGTTTAGCATTGGAAAATCCGAGAGGCCAACAATACTCCTGTCTTGGGCCGTTATCGTGGCTTCTCTGGTGTATCTGAAGGACTCATGGGCGGAAAGCAGCGACACAGTCTCTACACCGCGATCCGCCGCCCGCCTCCTTCCTGTTCCGCCGCTCCGATCTGGTTGCGGCCCAGGGCCATGGCCTTCTTGGCGCAGTCGGGGTCGAGGCTGTTGAAAGCGTCGTACTGGGTGAGGAACACCTCGCCCGACAGTTCGTCGAGGAAGTGCGAGCGCTTCAGACGGTCCATGACCGGTCCCTTGACCTCGGAAAGGTGAAAGCGGACGCCCGAATCCTTCAGGCGGTGATTGATCGCCTCCAGGCTTTCCAGGGCGCTGGCGTCGACCTCGTTCACCGCCGGGCACATCAGCACCACATGCCTGATCTTGGGGTTCTCGGTGACGAGCTGGTAGATCTGGTCTTCGAGGAAGCGCGCATTGGCGAAGTAGAGGCTCTCGTCGACGCGCAACGTCGCGACCGTATCCCCCGTCACCACATGGTGACGGGCGACGTTCCGGAAATGCTCGGTGCCCGGCACTTGACCGACGACCGCCGTGTGCGGCCGGCTGCTGCGGTAGAGGTGGTGGGCGATCGACAGCGCGACGCCGGCGAGAATGCCGGACTCGACCCCGAAGCCCAGCGTCACCAGGATCGTCACCGCCATCGCCGCGAAGTCGCTTTTCGAATACGCCCAGGTGCGCTTGAGCGCCTTCAGGTCGACCAGCGCCAGCACCGCGACGATGATCGTCGCCGCCAGGGTCGCCTTGGGCAGGAAGTGCAGGAACGGCGTCAGGAACAGGGTCGCGAGGGCGATACCACCGGCGGTGAAGGCACCGGCGAGAGGCGTCTCGGCGCCGGCATCGAAGTTCACCACCGAGCGCGCGAAACCACCGGTCACCGGATAACCGCCTGAGATCGACGAGGCGATGTTGGCCGCGCCCAGGCCCAGAAGCTCCTGATCGGGGTCGATGCGCTGCCGCTTCTTGGCGGCGAGGGTATGGGCGACCGAGACCGATTCCACGAAGCCCACGACGCTGATCAGGATCGCCGGCACCAGCAGCATGCCCCAAAGATCGAGGTCGAACACCGGCACCGACAGCGGCGGCAGCCCCTGCGGCACGTCGCCCACCAAGGCGACGCCGGCACTCTGGAGGTCGAGGCTCCAGGCCGCGAACGTCGTCGCGACGACGGCGGCGACCGGCCCGGCCTTGGTCAGAAGATCGGCGAGCCGCGGCCGCAACCCCGCGCCGACGAGCAGGGGTTTGAGACGGCTGCGGACGGCAAACAGAAACGCCGTGGCGGCAACGCCGATTACCAGCGTCGGCCAGTTGATCTCGCCGATATGCTGCCCGAGCGAAACGACGACGCCGTAAAGGTTCGATCCCGACGCGTCGATCCCCAGGATATGCTTCAGCTGGCTCGCGGCGATGATGATCCCCGACGCGGTGATGAAGCCCGAGATCACCGGGTGGCTGAGGAAATTCGCGAGGAAGCCCAGCCGCAAAGCCCCCATCGCCACCAGGAACAGCCCCGACAGCAGCGCCAGCACGATCGCCGCCGACAGGTAGTCGGCCGTGCCCTGCTGGGCGACGCCGCCCACAACCGCGGCGGTCATCAGGGAGACCACCGCCACCGGCCCGACGGCGAGCGCCCGGCTGGTTCCGAAGATGGCGTAGCCCACCAGCGGCAGGATGCTGGCGTAGAGCCCGACCTCCGGCGGCAGGCCGGCCAGCAGCGCATAGGCCAGCGACTGCGGAATCAGCATGATCGTTACGATCAACGCCGCCACGAGGTCGTTCGACAGAGCAGTGGGGCCGTAGCCCCGGCCCCAGTCGGCGACAGGAAAGATCTTCGCGAGCTTCATGACCTCCGGTCCGGTTGCGGCGGGCTGTTCCCGCAGACGTCCTTCTCTCCGATGGGTTCGGGGTCCGCGATCACTGCCCGGCGCCGGACGGCGGCGCGCCGGCCTGCATCGTCCCCGGTCCGGCGAACCATTCCCGGCCCTTCAGCATCGCGTCCCAATAGATGTTGGGCAGCAGCTTCTCCTTCAGCAGCCAGGCGAGCCGGCTCGGCCGGGTGCCATCGATCAGCCATGTCGGGAAGGTCGGCAGCAGCTTGCCGCCATAACCGAATTCGGCGAGCACGATCTTGCCACGCTCGACCGTCAGCGGACATGAGCCGTAGCCGTCATAGGCCGCGCGAGGCGCCTTGTCAGCGAGGACAGCGATCACGTTCTCGGCCACGACCGGTGCCTGCTTGCGCACCGCCGCCGCGGTCTTGGCGTTGGGCGCCGAGCAGACGTCGCCTAGACCGAAGACGTTGGCGTAGCGCGGATGCTGCAAGGTGTCCTTGTCGACCTCGACCCAGCCGGCGTCGTTGGCGACCGGACTTCCCCGAACGAAATCGGGCGCCACCTGGGGCGGACAGACATGGATCATGTCGAAGGTCGTCTCGACGCGGCTGGTCGAGCCGTCCTCGGCCTTGGTCTCGAACCATGCCTTCTGCGCCGGACCGTCGACGGCGACGAGGTTGTGGTTGAAGTTGAGCTTGGCCTGATAGCTCTCGACATACTTCATCAGTGCCGGCACGTACTCCTTGACGCCGAACAGCACGCCGCCCCGCGTTCCAGAACTCGACCTCGATGTTCTTCAGCACCCCCGTCCGCTTCCAGTGGTCGGCGGAGAGGTAGAGCGCCTTCTGCGGCGCACCGGCGCATTTGATCGGCATCGGCGGCTGGGGGAACAGGGCCCGTCCGCTCTTCAGGGTGCTGACCAGCTCCCAAGTATAGGGCGCCATGCCGAACAGGTAGTTCGAGGTGACGCCGTTCTTGCCGAGCGCGGATTCCAGCCCCTCGACCCCTTCCCAGTTGAGCTTGATGCCGGGGGCGACGACGAGGGCGCGGTAGCCCAGGCGCTCCCCGTCATCGAGGACGATCCGGTTCTTCTCGGGTTCGAAGCCCGAGGCCGCGGCGCGGATCCACTTGACCCCGGACGGCATCAAGCTCGCCATCGGCCGCTCGGTATCCGCCGGTTTGAAGACGCCGCCGCCGACGAGGGTCCAGCCCGGCTGGTAATAGTGGCTGTCGCGGGGCTCCACCACGGCGATGTCGAGATGCGGACGGCGCTTCAGAAGACTCGCCGCGCAGGCGATACCGGCCGCGCCGCCACCGACGATGACGATCTCATGGACCGGCACCGAAGCCTCGCCCTCCTTGTCGGCGGCAGACGCCGTGTCCGACACGGCGGCCTGCGCGCGCGCTTCGAGGCGCGGCCGGAGGGCGCTCAGGTCGTACTTGGCCGCCGCGGCCGCCTTGAGGATCGCATCGGCATCGGCATGCGGCGCCTGGGTGAGCGCCCACAGGGTCGTCGAGCGCGTGCCCGTCCGGCAGAAGGCGAGAATCGGCCCCTGCATCTCCGCCATCGCGGCCGCGAAGGCATCGACGTCGGCGTCGGTCACCTTGCCGGAAATCACCGGGATGTGGCGGTAGGCGAGTCCGGCCTGCTCCGCCGCCGCGGCGATGACCGCGCTGGGCGGCTGAGTGTCCTCTTCCTTGTCGGGGCGGTTGTTGATGATGCTCTTGAACCCCAGCCCGGCGATCGCCGCGAGATCGCCTTCGGCGATCTGCGGCGACACGGACAGGAACGGTGTGACCTCCCTGATGTCCATACGCCGTCCCCTCAGAAGAGGTTGAGCGGCAGCTTCAGGTACCGCGTTCCGTTGTCCTCCGGCGGCGGCATGGCGCCCGCCCGCATGTTCACCTGGATCGACGGCAGAATCAGCCGGGGCATGCCGAGGGTGGCGTCGCGCTTCTCTCGCATGGCGACGAACTCGTCCTCGGTGACGCCGTCATGAACGTGGATGTTGTTCTTGCGCTCCTCGGCGACCGTCGTCTCCCAGGCGTACTCGTCCCGGCCCGGCGCCTTGTAGTCGTGACACATGAACAGGCGCGTTTCCGGCGGCAGGGCGAAGATCTTCCTGATTGACCGGAACAGCGTCCGTGCGCTGCCGCCGGGGAAGTCGCAGCGTGCCGTCCCGTAATCGGGCATGAACAGCGTGTCGCCGACGAATGCCGCGTCACCGATGATCCAGGTCATGCAGGCCGGCGTGTGGCCGGGCGTGTGGATTACCCGGCCCTTCAGCCCGCCCACCGCGAAGGTGTCGCCGTCATTGAACAGACGGTCGAACTGGCTGCCGTCGCGCTGGAACTCGGTGCCGGCGTTGAACACCTTGCCGAAGGTGTCCTGGACGACGGTGATGTTGAAGCCGATGCCGACCTTTCCGCCCAGCTTCTCCTTCAGATAGGGCGCGGCGGACAGGTGGTCGGCATGGACATGGGTCTCCAGGATCCATTCGACCTTCAGGCCGCGCGCCTTCACCTCGGCGATGATGGCATCGGCCGACTCCGTAGTCGTGCGCCCGGCGGCCGGGTCGAAATCGAGCACCGAATCGACGATCGCACAGGCGTCCGAGTCCGGGTCCTTGACGATGTAGCTCACCGTGAAGGTGGGCTCGTCGAAGAAAGCCTTCACCTCGGGTTTGGTCAGAACGTCAGTGGACATGGTCTTTCCTCCTTTCTGTCGCTCGGCCGGCGCATGTCGGGCGCGGCTACGGCGTTTTTCAGGTCCGCTTGCAGGTTCTGAGGCCGAACAGCCGGTAAGCGGGGCAGAATCCGACCACCGCCGTCAGGAGCGGGATGACCCCGATCCATCCCCATGGCGTCTCTGGTCCGACAAAGACGAGGGCAATCAGCACCACGCCGACGATGGCGCGAAGTACACGGTCGAGGGTTCCTACGTTCGTCATGGCTGCCGTCCTCTCCAAGGGAGTTTCGATCGCAAGCTAGAAGGCCCGAGGATCGGTATCCGTGACTAAGTCACACACCGTCTTCGTGGGCACGAGCCCGCAGTTCGTCCCGGTCCACGATCTCGATCCGGCCCCTCTCCAGCCGGATCCAGCCGCGGCGCTCGAACTCCTTGAGCTGGCGGCTAATGACCTCCCGCGCGGTACCCAACTCGACCGCCAAGTCCTGATGAGTAATCGCGAGCGAGTCGCCCCGATCGCTGAGTTCCAGCAGCCGTTGCGCCAGGCGGATGTCCATGTGGCCGAAGGCGACTTCCTCGACCAGGAGCATCAGATCGGTGATGCGGCTGGCATAGGCCAGGAAGACGAAGTCGCGAAAGCTCTTGGACGATGCCAGCAGCCGGTCGAAAGCCGCCCGCGGAACCACCAGCGCAGTGACCTCGGTCTCGGCGATGGCTTCGGCGGAGTAGCTCTCATGAGCGAGCAGACAGGCGGTCGTGAGAACGCAGGTCTCGCCCGCGCCGACCCGATAGAGAACGATCTCGCGCCCCGACTCCGAAACCTGCTGAACGCGGATTCGGCCGTTCGCAACCATCAAGTAGTTGCTGCATTCCATCCCCGCCTCGAACGGACGGGCGCCGACCGGCAGGACGGCGACACGCGACGACTGCTCGAGAATCGCGACCGAATCGGCGTCAAGGCCCTGAAGGGCCGGGAACCGTTCCAGCAATTCCTTCGTCATCAACGCCTCTCCTGCTCATCGATGGCCAAAGTCTGGCGGCAAGTCGGAGATGCGGGAATTACCCAGATCAAGTTCCGCGCTTCGCGGATGAGCCCATCGCGAAATTCGTCCGTCGCCATGTGACAATGTCACAGAACGGCAGGGCGATTTGATGAGAATGCGACGCAAGGACAGGCGCGCAACGCCATCCTCATCCTAGACCTAGAGGAGACCTCATCATGGACGCGACCGAAGGAACCAAGCCGGGCATGCCCCGGTTGAACGAACCCGCCCCCGATTTCGCCGCACCGACGACCCACGGGCCGCGGAAGCTCTCCGACTACCGGGGCAAGTGGCTGGTGCTGTTCTCGCACCCGGCCGACTTCACGCCGGTCTGCACCACCGAGTTCATGGGCTTCGCCAGGAACTACGACAAGTTCCAGGCGCTGAACTGCGACCTACTGGGACTGTCGATCGACAGCAATTTTGCGCACATCGCCTGGGCGCGGAGCATCGAGCAGAACTTCGGCGTGAAGATCCCCTTCCCGATCATCGAGGACCTGTCGATGAAGGTGGCCCACGCCTACGGGATGATCCAGCCCGGCGCGAGCGACACCTCGGCGGTGCGGGCGACCTTCTTCATCGACCCCGAGGGCAAGCTCAGGGCCATGGTCTACTACCCCATGAGCAACGGCCGCAGCATCGCGGAGTTCCTGCGCCTGCTGGAAGCCTTGCAGACAAGCGACGCGAACGGGGTGGCGACGCCGGAAGCCTGGACGCCGGGTGAGAAGGTCATCGTCCCGCCGCCGAAGACCCAGGCCGAGGCGGAGGCCCGCCAGTCGGAGGGTTACGAGTACACCGACTGGTATTTCAGCAAGAAGGACCTGTAAGCCCTATCCCGCTCGAACCGGTGCCTCCCCGCGGTTAGCCGCGGGGAGGCATTTTTTTGGGGACTTGAAGGCCGACCTCCCCCGCCGCCCGCGCTATTCGGGAACGATCGAGTGAACCTTCTTGAGGCATCGGAGGGCGAAGCTCGACCGCGATTGGCGCACGCCGGGGATCTTGTAGAGCTTCTTTCTCAGGAATTCCTCATAGCCGGCCGTTCCGTCGACCGCGACCTTGATGAAGTAGTCGTATTCGCCGGTCGTCAGATAGACCTCCAGGACTTCCGAGAACCGCGCCATCGCGTCGCCGAATTCCCGCAGCGTGTCATCGTCGTGCCGGTCCAGCGACACCTCGATGATCACGGTTTCCGATGCACCCAGCGCGTCTTGGTCGAGCAGCGCCGTGTACCCCTGGATGTAGCCCTCCTTTTCCAGCCGGCGTACGCGCTGCCAGCACGGACTGGGAGACAGGCCGACCTGCTCGGCGAGCTGATTGTTACTGATACGGCCGTCCGCGAGCAAAGCCTTGAGGATGCGGCGGTCGATGGCATCGAGCGCTTTAGCCATTTAAGAACGATCTTTTTGATAAATTCCAATATCACAGAATTTTCTATCCAATCACCGCTATTTCATCAAGAATTTGAAAGCCTATTCGGACTTTCCAGCAATATATTTCCCGTTCGAAACGCGGCGTGCCCGGACCGATGCCGGCCATGGCGACGGCAGGCATCGCATCGTCCGGCGCTCCGACCGTTTTCTCCGTGAGATCGATTTCAGGAGTTCGCCAAGGTGACATCGTCTCCCAGACTGTCGCTGTCGGTTCCGGAGCCCGCGTTCCGGCCGGGCGACACACCCGACTACTCCGGTGTGACCTTTCCCGAAGCGGGTTCGGTGCAGCGGCCACCGGTCGACGTGAACCCCGAGGAGATCCGCGACCTCGCCTTCACCATCATCCGCGTCCTTGATCGCAACGGCGAGGCGGTAGGCCCATGGGCGGAGGCCCTGAGTCCCGACGAGCTGCGCAAGGGCCTTCGCGACATGCTGACGTTGCGCGCCTACGACGCGCGCATGCTGATGGCCCAGCGGCAGGGGAAGACATCCTTCTACATGCAGCATCTCGGCGAGGAAGCCGTGAGCTGCGCGTTTCAGCGGGCGCTCCGGCCGGGCGACATGAACTTTCCGACCTACCGGCAGGCCGGCCTGCTGATTGCCGGCGGCTATCCGCTGGTCAAGATGATGTGCCAGGTCTATTCGAACGACGGCGACTCGGCGCGGGGCCGGCAGCTTCCGGTCTTCTATTCCTCCCGTGAGCACGGGTTCTTCTCGATCTCCGGCAACCTCGCGACGCAGTACGTGCAGGCCGTTGGCTGGTCGATGGCATCGGCGATCACCGGCGACAGCAAGATCGCCGTGGGCTGGATCGGCGAAGGCGCGACGGCCGAGAACGACTTCCACGCAGCCTTGGTATTCGCGTCGACCTACAAGGCGCCGGTCGTCCTCAATGTCGTCAACAACCAGTGGGCCATTTCGACGTTCCAGGGCATCGCGCGGGGCGGTTCCGGCACCTTCGCGGCACGAGGGCTCGGCTTCGGAATCCCCACGCTCAGAGTGGATGGGAACGACTATCTGGCGGTGCTCGCCGTGGCCAAATGGGCGACGGAACGAGCCCGCCTCAATCTCGGCCCGACGCTTGTCGAATACGTGACGTATCGTGCCGGCGGCCACAGCACGTCGGACGACCCCTCCGCCTATCGTCCTAAGGAAGAAAGCAACGCCTGGCCGCTCGGCGACCCCGTCCTTCGGTTGAAGGCTCATCTGATCGCGGTCGGCGAATGGTCCGAGGAGCGCCATACCCAGGCGGAGGCGGAGGTGATGGACACCGTCATCGCCGCCCAGCGCGAGGCGGAGGAGATCGGCACCCTTCATACCGGCCGCAAGCCCTCCCCGCGCGACATGTTCGAAGACGTCTACGCGACGATGCCCCCGCATCTGCTCCGTCAGCGCCACGAAGCGGGGTACTGACCATGGCCCGCATGACCATGATCGAGGCGATCCAGAACGCGCACGATCTGGCGATGGAGCGCGACCGCACCGTCGTCGCTTTCGGTCAGGACGTCGGGTTCTTCGGCGGCGTGTTCCGCTGCACGGCGGGGCTGCAGAAGAAGTACGGCAAGGAGCGCTGCTTCGACACGCCGATCAGCGAGCTGGGCATTATCGGCGCGGCGGTGGGCATGGCCGCCTACGGCCTCAAACCCTGCGTCGAGATCCAGTTCGCCGACTATATGTACCCAGCCTACGACCAGATCGTTTCCGAAGCCGCACGCCTCCGTTACCGCTCGGCCGGCGAGTTCACCTGCCCGCTGGTGGTGCGCATGCCGACGGGCGGCGGGATCTATGGCGGCCAGACCCACAGCCAGAGCCCGGAAGCCTTGTTCGCGCACGTCACCGGCCTGAAGACGGTGGTCCCGTCGACCCCGGCCGACGCGCGCGGACTGTTGCTCTCGTCGATCGAGGATCCCGACCCGGTGATCTTTCTGGAACCCAAGCGGCTCTATAACGGTCCCTTCGACGGCCATCACGACAGACCGGTCGTTTCGTGGAAGAAACATGACCTGGGCGAGGTCGAGCCCGGCTATCACCCGGTCCCGCTCGGCAAGGCCGCCATCCGGCGGCCGGGTAGCGCACTGACCGTCCTCGCCTACGGAACGATGGTCCATGTGGCGCTGGCCGCGGCCGAAGAGACCGGCGTCGACGCCGAGGTCATCGACCTCAGGACTCTGCTGCCGCTCGATCTCGACACCATCGTCGAGTCGGTCCGGAAGACCGGCCGCTGCGTGATCGTCCACGAGGCGACCCTCACCTGCGGTTACGGGGCCGAGCTCGCGGCGCTGGTCCAGAAGAACTGCTTCTACAGCCTGGAAGCGCCGGTCGTCCGCGTTACCGGCTGGGACACGCCCTACCCCCACGCCCAGGAATGGGACTATTTCCCCGGCCCCACACGGGTCGGCCGGGCGATGACGCAGGTTCTGGAGAGCTAGGCGATGGGATTACTCTCGATTTCCGTCCCCGATGTCGGCGAAGGGGTCGCCGAAGCCGAGCTCGTCGAGTGGTTCGTCGAAGTGGGACAGCTCATCCGCGCGGACGACGTCCTCGCCGCGGTCATGACCGACAAGGCGACCTTCGAGATCCCGTCCTCGGCCTCGGGCAAGGTCGTCAAGTTGGGCGCCGCCATCGGCGAGACGGTAGCGGTCGGCTCGGAGCTGGTTCAACTCGAAGTCGAGGGCGAAGGGAACGTATCGGCGGAAGCCCCAGCACCTGCGACCGAAACCTCCGCGACGCCACCCGAACCCGCAGCGCCGGAAGTCGAGGCGGCGCCGGAGCGCGAAGTCGCCCCCTCGCCGACCACGGCTCCCGCCCCGTCAGCAAAAGCGCCTTCGGCCACGCCAGCCTTCCGTGAACCCGGCGAGAAGCCGCTGGCCTCACCGGCCGTCAGACGCCGCGCTTTCGATGCGGGGGTCGATCTCCGCCTCGTGCTCGGCACCGGGCCGGCCGGGCGCGTCACCCATGAGGATCTGGATGCGTTCGTCTCGGGCGCATCGAGCGAACGGCCGATCGGACGCGGCGCGCCGGACACGAGCGTCTCCGAAACCAAGGTCGTGGGCCTGCGCCGGAAGATCGCCGAGCGGATGTCCCTCTCCTACGGCGAGATTCCCCACATCACGATCGTCGAGGAGGTCGACGTCACCGGGCTCGAAGACCTGAGGGCGCGGCTCAATGACGAGAAGAAGGGCGACGGCCGGAAGCTCACCATCCTTCCCTTCATCATGCTGGCACTGGTCGACGCCGTCAGGCGCCAGCCGACGCTCAACGCCCATTTCGACTCGGATGCGGGCGTCCTCCGCCAGTTCGGGGCGGTTCACGTCGGAATCGCCGCTCAGACCGAGGGCGGCCTGATGGTGCCGGTCGTCCGCCATGTCGAGAGCCTGGATATCTGGGGATGCGCGGACGAGGTCGTCCGGCTGTCCAAGGCGGCGAGAGACGGGAAAGCGACGCGGGACGAACTGTCCGGCTCGACGATCACGATCACGTCCCTGGGGCCTTTAGGCGCGCTGGCGACGACCCCGATCATCAACCATCCCGAGGTGGCGATCGTCGGCGTCAACCGCATGGCGGTGCGCCCGCACTGGGACGGCAGCCAGTTCGTGCCGCGGAAGATGATGAACATCTCCTGCTCCTTCGATCACCGGGTGATCGACGGCTGGGACGCGGCGGTCTTCGTGCAACGGCTGAAGACCCTCCTCGAAACCCCCGCCCTGATCTTCGTGAAGGCCTGATCGATGCCGGACATCACCTGCAAGCTGTTGGTCATCGGCGCCGGGCCCGGCGGCTATGTCTGTGCCATCCGCGCCGGCCAGCTGGGGATCGATACGGTCATCGTCGACAGCCGTGAGCTGGGCGGAACCTGCCTCAATGTGGGCTGCATCCCGTCGAAGGCACTGATCCATGCTGCCGACGAGTTCTTCCGGATGGACGCCGACCCGGCCGTCGAAGCAATGGGGATCAAGGCCGGCAAGCCGGAACTCGACCTCGGCAAGACCGTCGCCTGGAAGGATTCGATCGTCACCCGTCTCAACCGGGGCGTTGGCGGCCTGCTGAAGAAGGCGAAGGTCCGGCATGTCGCGGGGCGCGCGCGGTTCCTCGACGGCAAGACGGTGGAAATCGAAAGCGGCGAAGGCAAGCAGATCGTCCGGGCCCAAGCGATCGCGATCGCCACCGGTTCCGCGCCGATGGAGATTCCGAGCCTGCCCTTCGGCGGTCCCATCCTGTCCTCGACCGAAGCGCTGTCGCTTTCCGAGCTGCCGAAGACGCTGGCGGTTGTCGGGGGTGGCTATATCGGCCTGGAGATCGGCACCGCCTTCGCGAAGCTCGGCGCACAGGTCACCGTTCTGGAAGCCGCCGACCGCATCCTGCCTCAGTACGACGCGGAGCTCACTGCGCCCGTCTCGGCAAGGCTGAAGGACCTCGGTGTCACGGTGCTCACGGGCGCCAAGGCCACCGGCTACGATAAGGAAAGCGCGATCGTCTCGCTGGAGCCGGCCCCCGAGGGGCCGGACCGCATTGCGGCCGACAAGGTCCTCGTGACAGTCGGCCGCAGGCCGGTGACCGAAGGCTGGGGGCTCGAAGAGCTCCAGCTCTCCATGGACGGCCGCTACGTGAAGATCGACGACCGCTGCGAAACCTCGATGCGCGGCGTCTACGCCATCGGCGATGTGACCGGAGAGCCGATGCTCGCCCACCGCGCCATGGCGCAGGGCGAGATGGTGGCGGAGCTGGTCGCCGGCCACCGGCGCCGGTGGTCGGCGCGCTGCATCCCCGCCGTCTGCTTCACCGACCCCGAGGTCGTGACGGCGGGTCCGTCGCCGGAGCAGGCGACTGACCAGGGACTGAAAACCATCGTCGGCAAGTTCCCGTACCGCGCCAGCGGACGCGCCATGAGCGTGTCGCGCGAGGAGGGTTTCGTCCGCGTCGTCGCCCGCGCCGACAACCATCTGCTGCTCGGCGTCCAAGGTGTCGGGGCCGGGATATCCGAGCTCTCGTCGGCTTTCTCCCTCGCGATCGAGACGGGAACACGGCTCGAGGACGTGACCGGCACGATTCACGCGCACCCGACAATGGCCGAAGCGTTCCAGGAAGCGGCGGCTGCGGCGATGGGGCACGCCATCCATATCTGAGCGTCGCCCGGCGCGGAGCGACGTCCGACCGGCGAGCTAAGGCATCCGCCGGACTCGCATGCTCTTGCGCCATCGGCATTTCGCGGGACAATCGGCGGACGTCCCGCGCACCGCCGGAGCCCGATGGAAGACCGCTTCAAGTTCCAGCTTCGCCTCTATGCCGCGATCGAACTGTTCTGCGACGTGCTCGGCCAATCCCGGCCGGAGGCGCTGACCTATCGCGGGGTCGACCTTCAGCCGGCTTTGGAGCGCTGGTTCTACGTCAACATCATCGGTCACGGCGCGGCGGTGTTCGAAAGGCTGTACGCCCTCCATTGCGCGCGCCGGGACGGCACGAACGACGGCGGGACGGAGGCCAACTGGCTGCTCCGCGGCCTTCTCCAGGTATTGGAGACCCGCACCGATCCCGTCGCCCCTGAAACCTTTCTCACCGACAGCTCACGGCCGCAGCGCCTGCATGCGGATGATAGACGGCCCTCTTCGCTAGCGGCACCGGCCGATGGCCCCGTACTTATCCATGTCTATTACGAGAAGTTCCTGGATCAGGCGGTGGCGCTGACCGATGGTTGGGATGTCGACTACCGCTTCTTCTCGCTGTCGCCCTCGGTGATCGCGCGATTCCGACGCCTGGGCCTCCCCTTTCAGGAACCGGTGGCATCCGCCGAAGCGCCTCGTCCGGCAGCCGACAGCCTGTGGACGATCGCCCCCGACATCCCGGCCTGGTACGAAGCTTTTGACGCGATGCTGGATGTCGTCCGGCCGATGCGGATCGTCGGGTTCGAAGGCGACTCGCCACAGGACTTCATCCTCTGCACACTCGCCCGCGCCCGCGGCATCCCGACGACGGCGCTTCAGCATGGGGTGCCCTACTACATCGTCGGCGGCAGCCGGAACATGGCCTTCGACCGCTTCCTCACCTGGAGCGAGCATCTCGGCCGGGTGTTCGAACCGTTCAATCCCATCACCCGCTGCATCGCCAGCGGCAACGTGCTTTCGCCATCGGCCGACGCTCCCCTACCGGATGCGCCGCCGCGCGACGTGCTGGTGATTCTCCCCAACCGCAATCCGCTGGCGGCGGCAGACGAGATCGACGCCTTCCTGGCGGCTGTCCGCACCATGGTCGAGCGCATGCCCGATCTCACCTTCGTCGCGCGGGAACACCCCGACCATCGCCTGTCGGATCAGCGACGCGCCCACCTCGCTTCGCTTCCCAACCTGCGCTTCGAGGTTCCGGCACGCATGCCGATCACGGCGGCCCTGGCCCGGTCGCGGGCGGTGATAGGCCTGTTCACCTCGGTATTGATCGAGGCATTCCTGTCGTCGGCGGTACCGATCCTGTGGCGAAGCTATGCCGGCGAAACGCTGATGCGCGGGCTGGGCTTCCTGGACGACGTCGCCGTCGTCGACCATGTCGACGGCGCCTGCGCGATCCTCGGCGAACTGCACGACGACGAGGCCTGGCAGCGCCGCGTCGACGCCCTGGCGCGGCCCCGCCGACACCTGTTGCCGCCCCATGGCCGCGCGCCCGTCACCGTCGCCCGTGAGGCGATCATGGTGCCGTAAATGGCCACTCCCACCCCACCGTCATTGCGAGCTGAAAGCGAAGCCATCCGAGCCGGTGCTGCCGGATTGCGGCGGCGTTACGCGCCGCGCAATGACGCTGGAAGCCCGCTTTCTACAGGGGCCGGCGGATAGTGAAGGCGCCGCGGATGTCGCCGATGGAGAAGCCCCGCGCCTGATCCTCGGGGTAAAGCTCGTCCAGCTTCGCCGTCACCTCCGGCGCGATGTCGGTGCCATGGCAGGCGAGGCAGAGGCCGGCGGTCGGGATGGCCTTCATGTAGCGAAAGACCTTCTTACCGTTCTCCGTCACGATCTCGGCCTGGTCGATCGTCGCCGGGTCCTGGCCGGCTTCGAGCCGCTTCTCGAAACTGAGCAGAACCCCCTTCTCCCAGGCGTCGGGTGCGTTCGCGGGATTGCGGAGCTTCAGGCTGGTCCGGCCGACGTCAAGGTCGTGGTTTGCTGACGCAGCGGCAGCGATCTCCGGTGCCTGCGTGTTGCAGACGCTGATCGCCGCCACCGGACCGCCCTCGCGCATTGCCGTCTGCAAGGCTTCCTTCAAGGTTCCGGCAAATTCCTTGATCGCCGCACGGCTGTCGGCGATCGACTGTTCGAGATCGGCTGCCATCGGCGACGTGGTCAGGCCGATCGTGATCACGGCCGCGGCAATAGCTGCTTTCATGTCTCTGCTCCCGCTCGTTCAGGCACTCTTTCCGGCATCCTGGAGCTGCGCCCGCAACCGCTCCTTCATCACCTTGCCGTTGGCGTTTCGCGGCAAGGCTCCGTCGATGCGCGTGAAGGCCTCGGGCACCTTGTAGTCCGCCAGCCGATCGGCGCAGAAAGCCTTGAGATCCTTGTCTCCGGCGCCTGTTCCCGACAGAACGACGAAAGCATGGACCCGCTCGCCCAGAACCGGGCAGGGACGGGCAACCACGGCGCATTCGACGACATCGACATGCTGGGTAAGGACGTTCTCGACCTCGGCGGAATAGATCTTGTAGCCGCCGCGGTTGATCATGTCCTTGGTCCGGTCGAGGACTTCCAGATAGCCGTCTTCGTCGATCCGTCCGACATCGCCGGAATGCCAATACCCGGCCGTGAACGAGTCGGCGGTCGCGTCGGCGTTTCGCCAATAGCCCGGAACGACCATGGGGCCACCGATCCAGATCTCGCCGGTCTGTCCGGTCGGCACCTCGCAGTGATGCTCGTCCATGATGCGGATATCGGCGCACGGCACGGAGATGCCGACCGAACCCGGCCGGCTCTCGATCATACCGGGCGGCAGCATCGTCGCGGGCGATGTCGTCTCGGTAGCGCCGTAAACGTTCATCAGGGTCAGGTTGGGCATGCGCTCGCGCAGCGACGCGATCGTCGCCTGCGGCATCGGCGCGCCGCCGAAAGCGCCGATGCGCATGCTGCCGAGGTCCGAAGTCGCGAAATCCGCATGCCGCAACATCAGCTCATACATGGCCGGAACCATGACCGAATGGGTGATCCGCTCCTCCGTGATCATCGCCAACGCATGCTCGGCCTTGAACGCACGCATCATGACCGTCGCACCGCCGACATGCACCATGGTCAGAAGCTGCGCCACCAGCCCCGTCACATGGGCAATCGGCACCGCCATCAGGGACCGGTCCGTGTCGGTGAGCCCCATGCAGGCGCCGTAATGGATCACCGAATGGGCGATGTTGAAATGCGTCAGCAGCGCCCCTTTCGGCCTGCCGGTCGTGCCGGAGGTATAGAGGATGTAGGCGATCTCCTCTTCGGCGATGGCCGGACGGGTCACCGAAGCCGGCTCGCGCAGGACGTCGAACGACACCCCGTCCGACTTGCCATCGCCGAAGACGATGCGGTGCTCGACGCCCGGCGTGCGACTCGGCTCGGGAACGTGCTGGCCGAGCTCGGCCTCGAAGATCAGGATGCGGGCGCCGCTGTCGGAGAGCATGTATTGCAGCTCAGCGCGGCGCAGGCGCTCGCTCAAGGGGATGACCACCGCGCCGATCCGCGCTCCGGCCAGGAACACGAGAACCGACTCCGGGGCATTGCCGCCATAGAGGGCGACCCGCTCGCCGGGTCTGACCCTGAAACGGTTCCACAGATTGGCGGCCACCGCCTCGACCCGCCGGTCGAGTTCGGCATAGGTCAGCCGAATCTCGCCACAGACCACGGCGTCGCGATCGGCCCCTGTTTCAACGGCCCGCTGCAACATGGCGTCCACATGGGGCGGCCGCTCGGCGAAACACCGAACGACTCGGTTGCCGAAATGCGCCTCGTCGCGCAGGCGGCCTTCAGGCTCGCTCAGCCAGACCATTGTCTACCCTTGTGCCAGAGCCCAGGCGCGTTCGGCGAACGGCTTGCTCATGGCGCCCACCGTCGTCGCCGTGCTGTTGCTGGCGATGCCGGAAACACCACGCGCATAAACGCCTTCCAGGATCGCCGCCATGCGGAACATCGAGAACACGATATAGAAAGTGGGATCGAAGGGCGTCCGGCCGGTCCGTTCGCAGTAGGCAGCGATATAGGCTTTCTCGTCCGGCAACCCCAGGGCTGCGAGATCGAGCCCTTTGAGACCGCCGAATTCCTCCGGCGTGGTGTGGAACGGCATGCAGTTGTAGCCGAGGTCCGCCAAAGGATGGCCGAGGGTCGACAGCTCCCAGTCGAACACCGCGACGACCTTGGGCTTGTCGGGTGCGTACATCAGGTTGCCGAGGCGGAAATCGCCATGCACCAGCGTCGACTCGTCGCCGTCGGGAATGTTCTTCGGAAGCCATTCCATCAGCGCGTCCATGGACGGGATCTCGCGCTGCTTGGACGCCTCCCACTGTCGCGACCAGCGACCGATCTGGCGTGAGAAATAGCTGCCGGGCTTGCCGAAATCCTCGAGCCCCAGTGCCTTCCAGTCGACGAGATGAAGCTTGGCCAGCGTCTCGTTCATCGAATCGAAGGCCGCCCACCGTTCCTCCTTGGAAAGGTCGGGCAGCGTGAGATTCTCGAACACCCGGCCCCGCATGCGCTCCATCACGTAGAACGGCGTGCCGATCACGTCGCGGTCGTCGCAGAACAGGTACATCTTCGCCACCGGAACACCGGTGTCGGCCAGCGCCTTCTGTATACGGAATTCACGGTCCACGGCGTGGGCCGACGGAAGCAACTCGCCCGGCGGCTGCTTGCGCAGTACCCATTCCCGGTCGCCCGAATGCAGAAGGAAAGTGGGGTTGGACTGGCCGCCCCGCATCTGCAGAACCTCGAGGGTCGAGCCCAAGCCTTCCAGCTGCCCGGTCAACCATGCCTGCAACTTGGTCTGGTCGAATCGGTGGGCATCGCGAACCGGTACCGTTTCGGCTGTTGGGGTGTCCGCAGCCGTCATGCTTCCTCCTTGCGCACCCTTGGTATCACGTCATTCTTACACGCTCGTTCCAGGGAGAGAAAGGAGGCGCGGCAGCCATGGATATTCGACGCTACGAGGTGTCGTTCGACAAGCTGAGTGCGAAGAAGGCGGAGACGCTGGGGAAGCTCGGACCCGCATTGCTGTCGGACGCGATGAAGGGCGCGAACACGCTCGGCGGGGGCATTCGGCCCGTGGCGACGGGCGTGAAGATGGTCGGTCAGGCCCGGACCGTCGAATCCTATTACGACAACACCGCGGCCTGCGTCGCACTGCCGCTGATGAAGGCCGGCGAGGTCCTGGTCATCGACGCCAATGAAGGCTCGGACTTCGCGGTGTTCGGCGACATCACCGCCCTCGAAGCGGTGAAGCGCAATCTCGGCGGCATGGTCACCAACGGCGTCGTCCGCGACTCCGCGGCGATCCGGGCGATGGGACTGCCGCTGTTCTGCCGCGGCACCATTCCGCGCGGTCCGGGACCATTCGCCCGCGGTGTGATCGACAGCCCGATCCGCGTGGGAGGCGTCACCATCAAGCCGGGGGACGTGATCGTCGGAGACGACGACGGTGTCGTCGCGATCCCGCTGGAACAGGTCGACACGGTGATCGCCGCAGCCAAAGACAAGGAAAAGCGCGAGGCCGGCTGGATCGCGGCGGTCAACGCCGGCAAGAGCCTAGCGGAGGCGCACGGCTTTCCTGAGGCGAAACTCATCAAGCGTTCCGCTTGACGCCGCTCAAAGCGAGCCGCCATCCTGCCTGAGACGGGCCGGAGAGCCCGGTATCAAGGGGAGGAAGAATGGTGGGACCATGGCGGCTCGCCGCAGCGCTGGTCGCCGTCGCCGGGCTGATCGCCTGCGACAGCGAGCCTGAATCGAAATATCCGTGGGCGCCGGACAAGCCGGTCACGGTCATCGTGCCGTGGGCGGCCGGGGGCTCCACCGACCAGGTGAGCCGGGTGGTGGCAGGCGAGCTGGAAACCGCGCTCGGCCAGAAGTTCGTCGTGGTCAATCAGCCGGGGGCGTCCGGCACCATCGGCAAGGGCAACGTCTGGAACGCGGCCCATGACGGCTACACCTGGGCGGCCGGCGCACCGAAGCAGCTTGGCGAGTACAAGCTGCTGGGCCTCATGGACACCAAGCTCGACGACTGGCTTCTGTATCTCGATGTGACGGCGGTGCAGGTGGTGGGAGTCAACCCCGACTCGCCCTACCAGACCATGGCCGACCTTCTGGAGGCCATGAAGGCGCATCCCGGAGCGGTCGCCATCGCCACCGCCGGTGCGACCTCGGCTGGCCATCTGGCTGCGGAATCGATCGCCCAGGCGGCCGGGATCGAGTACCGCCACGTCACCTATGACGGCGGCAATCCGGCGGTGATCGCGACCGTCGCCGGCGAGACCGAGGTCACCACCCAGCTCGCCCAGGAGCAGGTGGAGATGATCCGTGCCGGACGCATCCGCCCCCTCGCCGTCCTGGCCGAGGAGCCGCTGGAGATTCCGGACTACGGCACGGTGCCCCCCATCACCGACTGGCTGCCCGACATCAAGCTCGCCAAGACCGAGTTCGGCCTGTTCGCACCGACCGACATCCCGGCCGAGGTCAAGGAGACCATGGACATGGTCTGGGAAGAAAAGATCGCCAACTCGCAGGCGCTGAAGGACTACGCCGCCGAACGCGCGGTCCTGTTCACGCCCGTGCACGGCGAGGAGGCGATGACCCGCGTGCGCCGCAGCGCCCAGATCGAGGCCTGGATGCTCCATGCCGCCGGCCGCACGGTGATGTCGCCGGAGGAGTTGGGCATTCCCAAGCCTTGATCGGCCGGGGATGGGAGAGGTTTCGCCGATGCTGACTGTTCTGCGGCGTACAGGAAGCAGCCCGGTCCGTGGGTCCTCCGGTCGAGCCGGAGGACGACGAATTCATATGGGTTCCTTCTCTCCATCGCCGGGGAAGCAGAAGCTCTTAGGAATTTTCGTCGTCCTCCGGCTCGACCGGAGGACCTACCGGCAGTACGCATGATGCTGGCGGCTGCCCATTGTCGCCCCCAAACCCGATGACCGAACCCGACCCCACATCGGAGAACCCTCCCGCGACGCCAGGCATGCCGCGGGCCGACTTCATCACCGGCCTCGCGCTCATCGCACTCGGCGTCGGCGCGCTGATGCAGTCTCTGGCGATGCCGCGCTTCGCCGATCTCGGGGTCAATCCCTACACCGTGCCGGGGCTCGTTCCAGGCCTGCTCGGCGCGATCATCGCCGGGCTGGGCGGTGTACTGACCCTGCGCGCGGCAGGGAACGGCGGATGGCGGATGGCACGCGCCGAGACACAGACGCCCGACCGGGCCGAACGTGGCCGGGAATGGCGGCGCCTGCTGATCACGCTTGCTCTCACTGTGGGCTACGCGGGCGGTCTGGTCGGCTCCATCCCCTTCCCCCTGGCGACCGGCCTATTCATGCTGCTGTTCATCCTGCTGTTCACGCCGGACGAGCAGTGGAAGACGATCCCCCTCTGGCGGACTCTCGTCGTCGCCGTCGTGATCGCAGGGGCCACCGCCACCATCGTCACTCTGCTGTTCGAACGCCTGTTCCTGGTGCGTTTGCCGTGACCGATGCTTGAGAATTTGGCGAGCTTCGGTGGCGCGCTCGCCGGCTTTCTGACGCCGGAGGCGCTGTTCGCGACACTGTGGGCGACCTTCGTCGGCATCTGTGTCGGCATGATGCCCGGCCTCACCGCCACGCTGGGCGTCGCGCTGATGACCACCCTCACCTTCCGCATGGCGGCGGGCGACGCGATCCTGATCCTGATCTGCATGTATGTCGGCGCGATCTACGGCGGCAGCCGCAGCGCCATCCTGCTGAACATGCCCGGAACCCCGGCCAGTGCCGCGACGACCCTGGACGGCTTCCCGTTGGCCCGTAGCGGACAGGCCGGACACGCCATGGCCACGGCGACCAGCGGGTCGGTGCTGGGATCGCTGATCGGGATGATCTGCCTCGCGATCTTCGCCCCCTGGCTCGCCGAGTTCGCGCTCGATTTCGGCGCTTACGAGTTCTTCTGGCTGGCGGTGTTCGGGATCGTCATCTCGGGCCACCTCACCGCCCTCGACGATCCGCTGAAGGGCTGGATCGCCGGATTCCTCGGCCTGCTCGTCGCCATGGTCGGACAGGAGGGCATCCACGCCTATGAGCGGTTCTCCTTCGGAAACTCGGATCTCGCGGGGGGCATCGGCCTGCTGCCCGCCCTGGTCGGCGCCTTCGGTTTCGCGGAGATCCTGTCGGTGATGAAGAACCGGCCTTACCGCGTCGTCGCCGACGCGGTGGATTCGGTAATCCCCAAGGTCCGCGAGGTGCTGAGCTACTGGCGGACGATCATCCGATCCGGCCTGATCGGCACCACCATGGGACTGGTGCCGGGCGTCGGCGAAGACATGGGCGCCTGGGTCTCCTATGCCGCCGCGCGCCGCGCCAGCAAGGAGCGCAAGAAGTTCGGCAAGGGCTCGCTCGAAGGGCTGATGAGCGCCGAGACCGGCAACAGCGCGGCCGTGCCGGGGGCGATCATCCCCGTGCTGACCCTGGCGGTTCCCGGCTCCGCCCCCGCCGCGGTCCTCCTCGCCGCCATGTACATTCACGGCGTCCGGCCGGGGCCGCTGATCATGATCGAGTTCCCCAGTTTCGTGTTCGAGGTCGTGGCGATGATCCTGCTCGCCTCGCTCGCGATCCTCCTCTACGGCATCCTGCTCACCAAGCCGCTGCTCCGCGTGCTTGCGGTGCCACGCGAAAAGCTGATGCCGGTGGTGTTCGTCCTTTGCACGGTCGGCTCGTTCGCAATCGCCAGCCGCACGTTCGATATCTGGGTCATGCTCGCCTTCGGGCTGATCGGCTTCGTGCTGCGCGAGATGAAGTATCCGATGGCGCCGCTGGTGCTGGGCATCGTCCTCGGCGACATCCTGGACAAGAGCCTGCGGCGCGGACTGGTGCTGAGCGACGGCGATCCCGCGCCCTTCTTTACCCGGCCGATCAGCCTCGTCCTGTGGCTGGCGGTCGCTGTTACCATCGCCATGAGCATTCCTGTGGTCAGGGCAGCCGTGACGCGCGGCGTCGGTTCCGCTATGCATGCCCTCGGGGTGAGGAAGAAGCAGGAGGCGAACGAGTGAAGCTGGCACTCTGCAACGAGGTCATCCGGGAACTCGACTTCAGCCATCAGTGCACGCTGTGCGCCGAGTTGGGCTATGACGGCATCGAGCTCGCCCCCTTCACCCTGGGCGACGAACCGCACATGCTGACCGAAGCCCGGCGCGCGGAGGTCCGCAAGGCGCTGGACGCGGCCGGGCTGGAGCTGGAAGGCCTGCACTGGCTTCTGGTCACGCCGCAGGATCTGTCGATTACCACCGCCGACAAGGCCGTCCGAGACAGGACCATCGACGTCATGCGCCGCCTGATCGCCCTCTGCCACGATCTCGGCGGCTCGCTTCTCGTGCACGGATCGCCCGGCCAGCGACGCCTGCCGGACGGGCCCGATGCCGAGGAGGCGCGGAAGCGCGGCGACGACGCCTACGCCGCCATCGCCGGCGATGCCGAAGCGGCCGGGGTCACCTATTGCATCGAGCCGCTGGCGCCACGCATGACCAACTATCTGAACACGCTGGAGGAGACGACGCGCCTCGTCGAGGCCATCGGCAGCCCGGCCGTCCGCACCATGTTGGACACCTGCTCGGCGAGCCATGCCGAGAGCCTGGATATCCCGGCACTGATCGACCGCTGGATGCCGACCGGGCTCGTCCGCCATGTCCAGGTGAACGACTACAACGACCAGGGCCCCGGCCAGGGCCGGATGAAGTTCGCGCCGATCATGGAAGCGCTGATCCGGAACGGCTATGACGACTGGATCGCGGTCGAGCCCTTCGATTACGTTCCCGACGGGCCGGGCGCCGCGGCGCGTGCCGTCGGCTACCTGCAAGGCGTGCTGGAGGCGGTGCGATGGCGGGCTTGAGCGAAACACCACGCTTCAAGGTCGCGGAGGTCGAGCTTTTTGAGCGCGATTTCCGGTTGCGGATGCCGTTCCGCTTCGGGGTGGTGACCCTGACGGAGGCCGTACAGGCCTTCGCCCGCATCCGGATCGAGCTTCCGGACGGGCGCACCGGTTGGGGAGTCGCGGCGGAAGCCCTGGCCCCCAAATGGTTCGACAAGGACCCGGCCCTCAGCAACGACGACAATGTCGACCAACCCCGAGCCGCGATCGAGATCGCCCGCGACTTCTATCTGTCGGCGGGGTCGATGACCGCCTTCGGCCTGTTCGCCGCCACCTATCGGGAGCAGATTCGTGCCGGTGCCGAGCGTGGGCTCAATCCGCTGGTCGCGGGTTTCGGGCCCGCCTTGCTCGACCGCGCCGTACTCGACGCGCTGTGCCGGATCGAAGGATGCTCCTTCTACCAGGCGATGCGCGCCAATCTGCCGGGCATCCACGCCGACGAACTGGTGCCGGAGCTGAACGAGTTCGATCTCCCGGCCTTCCTGGAAGGTCTGGAGCCCGCACCCACGGTCCATGCCCGTCACACGGTGGGGCTCGTCGACTGGATCACCGACGCCGACCGCAACCCCGCGGACAAGGTCGGCGACGGCCTGCCCGAAACGCTGGAGGAGGTCGTCTCCTTCTACGGCAACCGCTACTTCAAGCTGAAGGTCGGCGGCAACGTCGCCGACGACGTCGCCCGGCTCACCGCCATCGCCGGGGTCCTGGACAGGAGCGGCCATCCCTACCGCGCCTCGCTCGACGGCAACGAGCAGTACGAGAATGTCGACGGGGTCATGGAGTTGTGGAACGCCATGTGCTCGACGCCTGCGCTGAGCCGGCTCGTCGACTCGATCCTGTTCTTCGAGCAGCCGATCAAGCGCTCGGTCGCCCTCGACCGCGACGTCTCGACGTTAAGCGAGCAGCGGCCGGTGATCGTCGACGAATCCGACGGCGACCTGAACGCCTTCGCCATCGCCCACACCCGCGGCTATCACGGCGTCTCCAGCAAGACCTGCAAGGGCTTCTACAAATCAGTGATCAACGCCGCCCGCTGCCGGATGTGGAACGACGCCCTGGGGGCGGAACGGAACTTCATGTCGGCCGAGGACCTGACCACCCAGGCCGGGGTCTGCGTCCAGCAGGATCTGGCGCTGATCAACCTGCTCGGCATCACCCATGTCGAGCGCAACGGCCATCACTACGTGAACGGGATGGCCGATCTGCCGCGGGGTGAGCAGGACGCCTTCCTGGCGGCCCATCCCGATCTCTATCACCGCCAGGACGGCGTGGTGCGCCTGAAGATCGACGCAGGCGAACTGGCCTTGGGGTCGCTGGATTGCACCGGCTTCGCGACCGGCGCGATGCCCGACTTCGCGGCGATGCGGACGATGCCAGCGGCCCCGGCCGGACGGATCGGTGGAGCGAAAGCGTGAAGGCCCTCACGTTCCCCATTTCACCCCGGCCCTCTCCCCCCCAGTGGGGCGGAGAGGGGGCGGTCGCACCGGCACATTCCCGTTCAATCCCCCACCGCCCCGGGTTAGGGGCGGTGGGGAACGCTCCGTCCTCGACGAAAGCGCCTGCGCCCCGATGACCACCCCTTCCTCCCGTCACTCGACCGGCCTTCTGCCGTCCCAGGAGATCCGCAAGCTGATCGCCGACGGCGTCGTCACCGGCGATCGGCCGATCGACGACGAGCAGATACAGCCGGCAAGCCTGGATCTGCGTCTCGGGCCCGTCGCCTACCGCATCCGGGCGAGCTTTCTTCCCGGCAGCCGCAATACGGTTGCGGAGAAAATGGCCAACTTCACCATGCACGAGATCGACCTGACCGGCGGTGCCGTGCTGGAGAAGGGCTGCGTCTATCTGGTGCCGGTAATGGAACGCCTGGCGCTCAAGCGCCGGATCACCGCGCTCGCCAATCCAAAGAGCTCGACCGGACGGCTCGATATCTTCACACGCCTGATCACCGACCGGGCGACCGAGTTCGAGCGCGTGCCGGAGGGCTACGCCGGACCCCTCTATGCCGAGATTTCGCCCCGGACCTTCAGCGTCCTGGTCAGAATGGGCACACGGCTGAGTCAACTTCGTTTCCGCCGCGGCGCCCCGTCCGCCACCGACGCGGCGATGCGCCGTCTGCATGCGAGCGAACCGCTGGTCCAGACGGAGGACCAGAATGCCGTCATCGAGCGCGGCGTGGCGATTTCGGTCGACCTCGGCAGTGCCGGGAACGACACCCCGATCGGCTATCGCGCCAAGAAGCATGCCGACCTGATCGACCTCGCCAAGATCGCCCATTACGATCGGCGGGATTTCTGGGAGCCGCTGACGCCGAGCCCGCGCGGGCTGGTCCTGAACCCCGACGATTTCTATATTCTCGCCTCCAAGGAATCGGTCTCTGTCCCGCCCGACCATGCAGCTGAAATGGTGCCTTACGACCCTTGGACGGGCGAGTTCCGCGTTCATTACGCGGGCTTCTTCGATCCCGGGTTCGGTCATCGCGCCGGTGGCGGCCAAGGGACGAGGGCCGTACTGGAGGTACGGTCGCACGATGTTCCGTTCGTGATCGAAGACGGACAGATCGTCGGCCGCCTGATCTACGAACGCCTCACGGAACTGCCGGAAAAGCTCTACGGGACCGGGATCGGCTCGTCCTACCAGCGCCAGGGCCTTACCCTCAGCAAACAGTTCCGGAGCGACTGAAGCAGCCGAACTTCCGGCCTCATCGCGGTGTTATGGTATGGATTGCGGCTGAACGCGGAGATTTGACCCAGCCTCCAGAGAGGATTAAGGGCTAGGGGCGCGATCGGCACCGACGGGCGATATATCCGAGTGGACCTGTCGGAATCTCTCCCTGCAACCAAACACCCGGCGGGAATAGCTATGGCCTCGCGACGGCTCGCGAAACCCAACGGCAGAAAGTGGCTCCGATCACCGCCCCAGGTGATCGCGTTAGGCTACGTGATCGTCGGCGCTCTTTGGATCATAGGCTCCGACCTCGCCCTGGACATCATGGTCGGCGCCGCCCCCGGCGCTTCGCTCTACCAGACCTGGAAGGGGTGGTTCTACGTCGCGGTGACCGGCGCGCTCCTGTATCTGGCGCTGGCGGCGGTGTGGAACCGGGTCGCGACGACCCAATCCACGCTCGATATGGCGCTGGAAGCCGCCGGCGGCGGGGTGTGGCGTGTCGATATCGCGACCCAACGGGTCTTTACCTCGCCTCATCTCAAGAAGCGGCTGGGGCGCGAAAGCGAACTTGATCATTTGAGCGGGGAGGAATGGCGGGCGCTGATCCATCCCGACGACATCGCGATGGTCGATGCGGCCGCGGCACGCACCATCGAGGATCCCGGGCATGAATTCTTCGTCCACTACCGGCTGAAACATGCCGACGGTACGTGGCGCTGGTTCCAGTCGCGCGGACACGTCCTCTGTAACCGTCGAGGAGAAGCGGTACAGCTGACGGGAATCACCCTGGACGTTACCCACCTCGTCGAAACGGAAGAAGCAGCCCATCAGCAGGCGACCTACGACCCCATGACAGGTCTTCTCTACCGGGACGCATTCACCCGTACCGTCGCGAGCCGCCTGACGTCGAAGGCGGAAGCGATCACGCCGCTGGTGCGACTGTCCCTTCGGCGCTTCTCGGACATCAACAACGCCTATGGGTTCAAAGTGGGAGACGACGTCCTCCGCCGGCTGGCGCGACGCCTGCTGGAGGCGGGCGGCGCGGGCACGACCGTCGGGCGGATCGCCGGCGACGAATTCGCGCTGGTCTACCCCGACTGTGGATCGACCGGTGCGGCGGAGACGATGATCGACCGGCTGCTGGACGGGACGACGGGTTCCATCGGTGTCGAGGGCTACGACATCCGCCTCGCCCCGGCGATCGGCGTCGCCTTCCACCCCTCCGACGGGGGAACCGCCGAGACACTGATGTCGGCGGCAGGCTTTGCCCTGCAGGAGGCCCGTGAAACCCGCGACAGGCCGGTGTGTTATTACGCCAAGAACCTGGACGATGCGTACCGCAAGCGAATCGAAAGAAGCTCCGCACTCCGCAGTGCGGCCGGACGGCGCGAATTCGTGCTGCACTATCAGCCGGTGATCGCGCTGGCCGAGGAGCGAACAGCCGGTTTCGAAGCGCTGGTGCGATGGAACCATCCGCGGGACGGACTTCTGCCGCCCAACGAATTCATCCCCTTCGCCGAGATGCTCGGTCTCATCCATGAAATCGGCGCCTACGTGCTCGAAGAAGGTTGCGGCGAATGCGCGCGCTGGCAGCAGGACGAGCAGGACTTCTTCCTGGCCGTCAACCTGTCGCCCCGCCAGCTCGTCAGGCCCGAGTTGGCGCCGGAGATCGCCCGTATCCTGAAGGAGACCGGCTGGCCGGCGGATCGGCTGGAACTGGAGATCACAGAGACGGCGATTACCGAGGACTTCATTGCCGCGGCGGAGCGGCTGGGCCGATTGCGGGATCTAGGGGTCAAGATCGCCATCGACGACTTCGGGACCGGTTATTCGACCTTCACCTCGTTGCTGCGCCTGCCGATTACCAAGATCAAGATCGACCGCTCCTTCGTCACCCGCTACGGCGCCGATGACGAGGTTACGCTGATCGTCGATACCGTCGTCCAGATGGCGGACCGGCTAGGCATGGATACCACCGCCGAAGGGGTGGAGACCGAAGAGCAGGCCCAAAGGCTCAAGGATGCCGGGTGCGAAAGCGTGCAGGGCTATCTGTTCAGCCCTCCCGTACCATCTTCCGAAGCCAAGCCCTTGCTGACTCGGACCTGGCGGAACCGTCGCTGAGGCCCCGGAACCGTTGAGACGTAAACGAAGCTGCGTGCGCGCGATTCCACTGCGGCAAACTGGTGGTGCCGCATGTCGGTGATCCGCATGGCGCTATCGCGCATCGGTCAATGGCGAAGGGCATTCCTGCGGTCTCGCCTCCTCTGGGTGGCGATAGTCCTGGCGTTCCTGGTCGGAGGAACCTCGATCATCGAGCTTCTGGTAACCGACATTCATCAGCGCGAGGAGGCGATCGCTCAGGGGCGCCTGATCTCGGAACTCTCGACAATGCGGGCCCGCCTGGAGAGCGAGATCAACGCGTCGATCTACCGGGTTCAGGGGTTGATCGCGTTCGTTGCCGTGAACCCATCCATCGATGAAACGCAGTTTCGCGCGCTCGCCGCCGAAATGGTCCGGGACGGCTCACATATAAGGAATATCGGCCTGGCGCCCGGAAACGTCCTCCGCTTCATTTTTCCCCGCAAAGGCAACGAGGGAGCAATCGGTCTCGACTATCGCGAAACGCCGTCTCAATGGCCGGACGTCAAGCGGGCGATGGCCCTCGGGCAGACGGTGATCACAGGACCGATCCGTCTCGTCCAGGGCGGAACCGCGCTCGTTGCGCGAACGCCCATCTACGCCATTCGGCAAAGCTTCAACCGGCCCGGAGAGCGATACTACTGGGGCATGGGGTCGATTGTACTGAGCGACTCATCGCTGTTTGCCGAGAGTTTCGCTCCCAGGCATTCGAATGCGGGTCTTGCCGTCCGTAACTCTCTCGGCGTTCTGTTCGGCGATCCCGCGGTGTTCGACGAACCATCGGTCGTACTGCCGGTACGGGTCCCAGGTGATTACTGGGAAATCGCGGCGATGCAGACGGAACCACCGACCTTTCTGGACCAGGCGGTCTGGGAAACCCGCCTTCTCGGTTACGGTCTTCTCGCGATCCTTCTGGTCGTCTTCGTATTGCTGGCGACGTCCTATAGACGGCGCATGCAGGACTCGCTCGAAGACGCGTTGACCGGCCTTCCGAACCGCCGTCTCCTGATCAATCGACTGGAGATGCTGATTCCGCTGCAGCTTCGACGAGGCGGCCAGCTTTATGTTCTGTTCGTCGATCTAGACGGGTTCAAACCGGTCAACGACAGCTTCGGGCATGCTGCCGGCGACCATCTGCTGGTCGCACTGGCCAAGCGCCTTCGCGAGAACACGCGTCGTAACGACACCGTGGCACGAACCGGCGGGGATGAATTCATCGTGGCGCTTCCCGACATCGCGTCACACAGCCATGCGGAAGCCATAGCCGCCAAACTTCGAGCCGAGGTGTTCCGGACCGTCGATTTCAACGGTCATCAGATCAGCGTCGGGTGCAGTATCGGGATGGCGAGCGTGCCGGCGGATGCCCGCGACATGGACACACTTCTCAGCGTGGCGGATCAGCGCATGTATGCGATCAAGCAACAGAACAAGCGGGCCGCAACGACAGCCTAGCCCGATCGGAGCACCGCTGGGCTCAGCTTCCGTTCACCCCTTCGAGCAGACGCTCGATCTCGTGCAGGTTACGGTCGATCTGGGCGATCTCCGCGCCGATGCCGCCCATGGTACCGCTCGTATCGCCGTTGAGCAGCTTCGCGAGCCGACGGAGATTTTCGTTCAGCTCTTTGATGCTGGAGGCTGCTTCTTCCAATGCGTCGTGCCTCGCAGCCGACGCGGTGCCATTCCCTATCTCGCCGTATTCATCCATCATCTACTCGGTTCACGCGTCCTGCCTGCTTGATCCTCTGGCTACTATCGTGCAGGAACCATTACGCGGCCGTTAATAAACTAGATCAGAAACTTTCAAAGACCGAGCCAGCCATGCATCACCGCTGGGTCGTCGCTCAGGCGTTCCGTCTCGCCTTCCCAACGCACACGGCCCTTTCCCATCACGACGACACGATCCGCCAGGGCCGTGGCGAACGCGAAGTTCTGTTCGACCAGAAGGGTCGAGAGCCCTTCCGTCTTTAGGGTCGCGAGGCAAGCACCGATCTCCCGGATGACCGTCGGCGCCAACCCCTCTGTCGGTTCATCGAGGATCAGAAGCCGGGCGTTCGTGAGCAGGGCGCGTGCGATCACCAGCATCTGCTGCTCTCCGCCCGAAAGGGTCCCGCCTCCGGACTCCGACCGTTCGGCAAGACGGGGAAACAGACCGTAGACCCGCTCCAGCGTCCAGCCCTCCGCCCCGGCGCCGCGCATCGCGACGGCAAGGTTCTCGCGCACGGTCAACGACGGGAAGACCCCCCGCGTCTCCGGCACATAGGCGACGCCGGCACGCGCCACGGCATGCGTCGGAAGGCCGTCCACCGGTTGGCCGGCCAGCCGGACTGAGCCGCTCCGCCGCCGCACCAGTCCCATGATCGCCTTGAGGGTGGTGGTCTTGCCTGCACCGTTCCGCCCGAGGAGGGCGGTGACGCCGCCTTCGGGAACCGCAAACGACACCCCCTGGACGACATGACTGCGGTCGTACCAGGCATTCAACCCTTCGACGGCGAGCAGGCTCATCCGCCACTGCCCATATAGCGCTCGCGGACGATCGCCGAGTCCCGGACCTTTTCGGGGGCCCCGGTCAGGAGCACCCGGCCCTGGTCGAGCACCGTGATCCTGTCGGCGATGCCAAAGACGACATCCATGTCGTGTTCGATCAGAACGACGGTGATGCTGCGCGGCAGGCCAGCGATCAGGTGCCGCATCGCCTCGGTCTCTTCGGGGCTCATTCCCGCTGTGGGCTCGTCGAGAAGCAGGACCTTCGGCGCCGCGGCAAGCGCGAGACCGATTTCCAGCTGACGCTGCATCCCGTAGGAGAGTTGCCGGACGATCGTGTCGCCGACCATGTTCAGCCCAACCGACCCGGCGATCTCCCGTGCCTTTTCGGCAAGTGACCGGTAGTGCCCGAAACCCCGCCAGAACACCCGTCCGACCCCGCCGGCAATGGCCAGCGCGGTTTCCAGGTTCTCGGCAACGGTCATGTCGGGAAATGGATTGTTGCGCTGGAAGGATCGTGACAGGCCGGTCCTGGCGCGCGCGTCGGGACCGGCCGCCGTCACGTCCTCTCCTTCCAGAAGCACTTGCCCGGCGTCCGGGCGAAGAGCGCCCGCGAGAAGGTTGAACAAGGTCGTCTTGCCGGCGCCATTGGGGCCGATGACGGCATGGCGCGCGCCCCGCTCGAACCCGATCGACAAGGAGTCGGTGACGGTGAGCGCGCCAAAGCGCTTGACCAGCGAACGGGCTTCGAGCGACGGCGTCACGTGGCAGCCTCACGACGACGTTTCAAGCGCCGCAAGGCGCCGTAGAGCCCCCGGTCGGCGAACATCACCACCAGCACGAAGAACAATCCCAGGAAGAACATCCAGTAGGTCGTGACATCGCTGAGCTGGTGCTTGAGCAGGGTGACCACCGCCGCCCCGATGACCGGCCCCAGAAGGCTGCCCATGCCACCGACGATCACCACGATCAGGACCTCGCCGGACACCGTCCAGGTAAGGAACTCGGGCGAGACGAAATAGTCGCGCTGGGCGGCGAGCGCGCCCGCAAGACCGGCGAAGGCCGCGGCGATGACATACGCGCCGAGCTTATAGCGCTCGACCGGGCAGCCGAGCGCGCGGGCCCGGCTCTCACTCTGATGGATGGCGGTCAGCAGCCGGCCGAAAGGCGAGCGCGCCACCAGATCGAGGGCAAGGAAGCTCAAAAACGCAAGGACGAGTGCGAACAGCGCGAAGTCGGCAGGATCGTCGAGAACGAGGCCGATCGTCCCCAGATCGGGGCGGATGATTCCGCCCATACCGTCGTCACCGCCCAGCGCCTCGCTGCGGAACACCCAAGCATGCACCATCTGTCCGACGGCGAGGGTGATCATGATGAAGAACACGCCCTTCAACCGCACCACGAACACGCCGACGATGAGCGCAAGGGCCATCGCTGCGGCAACCGCGACGGCCATCGCCGGAAGGCCCCCGAGGCCGAGCAGGCTTCCCGCCGCCGCCATCCCGTAGGCGCCGACACCGAAGAACGCGGCATGTCCCAGCGACACCATCCCGGTATAGCCGGCGAGCAGATCGAGGCTCATGGCGAAGATCGCCAGGATGGCGATCTCGGTCAGCAGGTCCTTTCCGAAGAATCCCGAGAACGCCCAGCTCGCCCCGGCAGCCACGATCAGGACGGCGAGCGTGACGAGACGAAGGGTCACGACCGCCCCTTCAGGGGGATGAGCCCGCCCGGACGGACCAGCAGAACGATGGCCATCGCCGCATAGATCGCGACGCTCGCCAGCGCCGGCGCGAAGACCTGCCCGAAGGTCTGGACCAATGCGATCAGCAGAGAGCCGATCACCGCGCCCGAAAGGCTGCCGGGACCGCCGACGACGACCACGATCAATGCGAGCACCAGCACGCTCATGTTCATGCCGGGATAGACCGACAGCACCGGCGCGGCGACGACGCCGGCGAGGCCCGCCAAGCCGCAACCCAGGCAGAACACGCCGAAGAACAGCCGCCCGATGTCGATCCCGAGGGCCGCCGCCATGTCGCGGTCGTCGACGCCCGCCCGGACCCTGGCGCCGAGGCGGGTACGCTCCAGCACCAGATAGAGGCCGACCGCGACCGCCGCACCGACGGCGATCACGAACAGCCGATAGACTGGATATGTCTGGCCAAGAAGCGTGACGCTGCCGTCGAGCCCTGCCGGGGCTTCCAGCCCGTGGCTCTGGCTGCCCCACACCCAGCGCACGGCATCGAGCCCCATGAAGATCAAACCGAAGGTCGCCAGCACCTGCTTCATCGGGTTCGCCGCCTGCAAGCGGGCAAGCAGCAGCCAATGGAGTATGGCCCCCAGCAGAGCCACCGCCACCGGGGCCAAGACCAGGGCCAGCCAGAACGAGCCACTGGCCTGGGCGACCGCATAACCCACATAGGCCCCGACCATGTAGAGGGTGCCATGGGCGAGATTGATGAAGTTCATCAGCCCGAACACCACGGACAGCCCCACCGAGAGCAGGAACAGAAGGCTTGCGAGCTGGAAAGCGTTCAGAACCTGGATGGCGACGAACGCCGGATCGGTCAGGGCCATCGGGCGGCGCCGTGTTCCTGGGTGGCCTCCTCGCTGCCACATTCTCTCGTCGTCCCATGGCTCGGCCATGGGATCCACGACTTGAAGACCCCCGCCGCATGAGAAACGGGGCCGCCGAAAGTCGTGGATGGCACGATCAAGTCGTGCCATGACGCGCGAGAGGGTCGGGAAAGGGACCACTGCGGCGGTGCAACCGCAACCGCCCGTCCGCCGTCGCCCCCGCGAAGGCGGGGGCCCACCGATGGCGCGCCGTTCCTGGGTTCCCGCCTGCGCGGGAACGACGATCTCAGCGAGGTCGGCAGCGATGCCGCCCTCGCGGTGAGTCTACCGCCCATCCATGACGCAGCCGTTCGCAGGATCGCGGACGGCCGGCAACGTATCGACCACAACCTGACGGACGGCGCCGTCGACCAGCCGGGTCTCGAAGATGAAGATGTCCTGGACGATGTTATTGGTCGACGGATCGATCTCGAGCCGGCCGCGCGGACCCTCGAAATGCACGGCGCGCATGGCGTCGACCAGCGCCGCCTTGTCGGCCGCGCTTCCCCCCGTCGCCTTCAGCGCCTCGACGATCAGCCGGCCGGTGTCGTAGCCCTGGACGGCGTATTCGGAGCCGATGCGCCCGGTCCGCGCGCGGAACGCGTCCTGAAACGCAGCATTGACCGGCGTATCGATGGACGGAACGTAGTTGAGGGCTCCGATGAAGCCCGCGGCCGCCTCGCCTTCGGCCGGGAGCTGCAACGGCGAGGTCAGCCAGCCGGCACCGGCGAGCTGCAAGTCTTCGCGAAGGCCGAACGCATCGTACTGCTTCACGAACTGCACGGCGGGACCACCGGCGAAGAACACGTAAAGCAGGTCGGGTTCCGCCGCACGGGCCTTGGCGAGATAAGGGGCGAAGTCCTTGGTCTCGGCGAGCGGCGGATAGTCCTCACCGACGATCGTTCCGCCCGCCCCTTCGAACGCCGTCCGAAAGGCGTCCATCATCTGGCGGCCCGCCGCATAATCAGCCGCCATCAGATAGGCGGTCTCGTAGCCCTTGGCCTTGAGCCAAGGGCCCATGCCGCGATTGATCTGGCTGTTGGAGAACGAGGTGCGGAGCACCCACCGGCTGCACTTCGGCCCGGTCAGGTCGTCATTGCCGGCGTTGGGAATGATCATCGGCATGCCGACGCCATCGACGAAGTCGCGAAGCGCGCCGGCGACGTTCGAGGCGACCGGCCCCACCAGCATGTCGACCTTGTCCTGGTAGATGAGCTTCCGCGCCTTGGCGAGCGCCACCGAAGGCTTCACCTCAGTGTCCTCGCGGACCAGCTCGATCTCCTGGCCCGTCTCGGCCCCGAAAGTCTCAATGGCGAGCGCCAAGCCTTCGGTGATGTCCTCGCCGAGCGAGGCATAAACGCTCGAATAAGGCAGGAGCAGCCCCACCTTGACGGGCTCCGCCCCCGCGCCCCCTGTAGACAGGACAACGGCCGCAGCGATACCGGCGGCCCAACGCGCAATCCTCATCGTCACTCCCCCTCGGCGCCCGGTTCCCGGTGCGCTTTCGCCCTTTATAGCATGCGCCGGTCAGCGCAAGGCCAGCACGAAGGCGGCCATCGCGGCGATCGATGCCAGCGTCCGCACGTGGTTCCAGGCGGTCCAAACCGAGAGATACCGTGCCCAAAGCGAAGCACCTTCGGCGCTGTCGGGTGCGACGGCGGCGAGCTTCTGATTCAGGGGAACGTTGAAGATCATCGTCACCAGGATGATGCCGACCAGATAAAGAACACTGCCCGCAAAGTGAAAGACGGCGGCACCCTCGTTCCACTGGACGATCGACAGCACTGCCAGAACTACCGACAGAGCGGCCGTCCCGAAGAACGCCGCAAAGAACAGCGGATTGATGATCGCCACGTTGATCGACTGCATTGCCGCGATCCCCTTCTCCGCCGGAAGCCGTGCGAACGCCGTCATGATGCAGACAGAGAAGATGAAGAACAGGCCTGCCATCAGACCGCTGCCCAAGGTAGCCGCGAACGTAAGGATGTCGGTTAGAGTCCCACCCATGCCCAAAGTCTCCGTCAAAATAAGCCGTGATGCGGGCTAGAGGCTGACTGCCCGGCCTTCCTTCGCCGACTGCAGCAGGGCGTCGATCACCCGGTGCACGGCGAGAAGCTGCTCGCCATTGGCGACCGGCTCACGATCGTCACGAATGGCATCGAGGAAGTCGACCAGCACCGCGCGGTGGGTGTCGTGGGGAAAATCCATCGGATCGCCGCCGCCACCTGTCTTGGCGGCCTCGCCCGCGGTTTCCATGCTGCCGTCATGATAGTGCACGGTGAGCTCGGCGCCGGCCATCACCGCCGTGGCATTGTCGCCGATGATCTCGATCCGCTCTTCGAACCCCGGATAGGCTGCGGTCGTCGTATCGAGGATGCCGATGGCGCCGTTCCTGAAGCGGAGCGCGCCGCAAACCGTGTCTTCGGTCTCCATGCGATGAAGCGGAGTCGTGGTCGCGAAGGCGGTGACCGCCTCCACCGGGCCGGCGAGGCTGAGCAGCAGGTCGAGCGTGTGGATCGCCTGGGTAATGAGCACGCCGCCGCCATCGCGTTCGAGCGTACCGCGCCCCGGATGGTCGTAATAGCCTGCCTGCGAGCGCCACCAGCGAAGCGTGCAGCCCGCGCTGGCGATCTGTCCGATGCCCCCCTCGCCCAGCAGCTGCTTGAGCCTCAGGGATGCGGGCCGGTGGCGGAATTGAAGGACAAGCCCCAGCTTCACCCCCGCTTTCCGGCAGGCAGCGACGATCGCTTCTCCCCGCTCCGTATTGATTTCGAGCGGTTTCTCCAGAAGGACATGCTTTCCCGCCGCGGCGGCCCGTTCGACCAGTTCGAGATGAGAGGCGGGCGGAGTGAGGATCATGACGGCGTCGATCGACGGGTCGTCGAAGATCGCGTGCGCGGTATCGGTCAGCGGCAGCCGGAACTTTTCGCCGAAGGCCCGCCGCCGCTCCGCCGACGGACTGTAGGCCGCCACGACCTCGGCCCGGTCGGTGACGTCCTTCAAGCTCTTGGCATGAGGCGTCACCGCCATGCCCAGGCCGATGAGGCCGATCCCAATTTTCTGCTTCGCCATTGCGCCCCTCCCCTCGTCATGCCGCGACCGGCGTCGTTTGCGGCATGATATCGTCGGGTGGCGTCATTGACGACTAGGGCGTCACGTGCCCGAGCAAGTGTGACTCTTCACTCTAAATTGTTGATATTACTTATATATCTTCGGCCAGCCATACTCGGCTGTTCGATGGCTGCTCCAAGGCAGCCCGGTGTGCGGACGTCGAAGGGACGACCGCAACACCATGCTTTCCGAGGCGAGGCCGCGCTTCGCGCCTAGTTCGCGCTGACGGCGGCCCGAGAGTCGCTCTCGCCGGCTCCGTCAGCGGCATCGACCGTCTTTTCTATCTCGCCGCAAAGGCCGGGCAAGGCTTCCAGAGCCGCTGTCCGCAGCTCGATCGCGCCGCCTTCGAAGGAGACTTTGGCGATCCCGACCGTGGTCGGGAGAGACACCGAAGAGTCCCCGCTCGGCAGAGCGACATAGGTGAGATAGCCGCCTGCGACGCCATAGGCAGGCGCCGCGGGGGGCACCATGCAGCCGTCGACGACCCGTGCGTCCGCCGGGACGGCGAGGTCGGTCATCGACAGGGCGCCCTTCAATCCCGCTAGTCCGCCGGTTTCGGTTTCGCTCCCCAACGCCACGACCAGGGATTGCAGAGCCCTGGAAACGGCGCTCTGGAAGTCGCCGAGCTCGTCGGCCGTCACGGCCTTCTTCAGATGCGACTTGGCGATCATGGCGTTGACCCAGGCCCCCTCTATCGCGGGGCCCCAGACGTCGGCATCGGCGTGATCGCGAAGCCACTGAAGACGGGGAATGGCGCCGGTCGGATCGGCGGATTGCCCGACACCCGCGTCATAGACGGGGTCGTCCCGACCGACCAGAGCATTCAGCGCCCGGTGCCCAGCTTTCTTGTAGGGGCTGAAACCGCTCTCAGTGAGCTTCGATGATTGATCCAGGATGGCGGTGACGGCTTCGATATCGGTCAGGGCCTTCATGGCCTCACCGTGCGGATCGAGTCCGTCCGCCGCCGCGACCCCGCTGCTGCCGGCGAGAACCGTCAGCGCGAGGAGGGCGACTGCGCCCGCTTTCAGCGAGCGCAGTCCCTGATTGACCTTCAAGGCCTTCATGTCCAGGCGTCAGCGGGACGACGTCTGGGTCGACTTCCCGGAAACGAAGGCGGTGAGCACCGACGGGCCCGTCTCCTTCGTCAGCTCCGGTACCTCGAGGAAGCCAGGATCGCCCGCAGCGACGACGACGTAGCGCTGGCCGTCCATCGTGTAGGTCGCCGGCGGCGCGACGATGCTGGCGCCGGTGTCGTGGTGCCAGAGCATCTTCCCCGACTTGCCGTCATAGGCGGCGAAGGTGCCGTCGAGCAGGCCGGTGAAGACCAGCGATCCCTTCTCCGCCGATTGGCCCTTCGATCCGTAGTCCATGACGAGGGCGCCTCCATTGGCCGGCAGGCCGAGATGGTCGCGCCACGAGAAGACGCCGGTCCCGACGTCGACCGCGTTGATCCAGCCGGAATTCGGCCCCACCAGGCTGGGGAAGTCGCCGCCCAGATAGAACTGTCCGGCGACATATTCGGCGCTTTCGTATCCGGTCCACTTCCCGCACTGATTGGTGCTCGGTACGAAGAAGGTATTGGTCACCGGATCGAAGGCGCCGCCGTTGTACTCCACGCCGCCATTGGTGTTCGGACAGGCGTAGTTGTTGCCCTCCTGCGGCGGCTGAGTGTCGTGGTTGAGCTGATAGCTCACCGGCGTATGGCTGACGAGATCACCGGTCTTGGCGTCGAGGATCCAGAAATTGCCGCCCTTGTCGCCGGCCGCGACCAGCTTGGCCTGCTTGCCGCCGACCATGCCGGTGAACAGGACCGGTGGCATCGCCGGGTCCCAGTCATGCGTGTCGTGAGGGATGAACTGGTGGTACCACTTCACCTTCGGCTTGGGGCCGGAGATGTCGAGGGCGATCATCGAGTCGGTGTAGAGATTGTCGCCCTTGCGGACCGTACCCAGGAAGTCGGGCTGCGGATTTCCGGCATCGACGTAGAGCGTATCGGTGGTCGGGTCGATCGCCAGACCGCTCCAGATCGCCCCGCCGCCGCGTTTCCAGGAATCGCCGGCCCAACTGTCATGGCCGGGCTCGCCGGGCCCTGGAATGCTGTTCCACTGCCACAGGCGGTCGCCGGTCTTGGGGTCAAAGGCGCTGATATTGCCGATGCCGCCCCAGTCGCCGTTCGAGACTCCGATCAGAATCGCGCCCTTATAAGGGACCGGCTGCATCGTATAGAAGCTGTTCTCCGGGTTCCGGACCGTCTGCTTGTCCCAGACCTCCTTGCCGGTCTTGGCATCGACGGCGACGAGGTGGCCGTCGACCCTACCCATGAACAGCGTGCCGTCGAGAATGGCGACGCCGCGATTGCGGGGGAACCCCACAACCTGCTCGGGCTCGGAATTGTACGTCCACTTGAGCTTGCCGGTCTTGGCATCGACGGCATAGATGTCGTTGCGTGAAGACGTGATGTAGACCGTGCCGTCCCAGACGATCGGCGAGGCCTCGATCGGCGCCTGATCCGGGATGTCGAAGGTCCACGCGGTCTTCAACTGGTCGATGTTCTGAGCATTGATTTCCTGCTCGTCGACTTGGCGGTTGCCGCTGTAGTCGCCTGCGGGAAGAACCCAGTTCGAGCTGTCGGCACCTGACTTCATCAGATCGTCGGCCGAGGGGCCGGTCCTGGCCATCGCCAGACCGGGCAGAGCCATCATAGCGACTCCGGCGAGCAACGCGCTCTTGCGTAAGCTGTTCATCGTTTTTGCCTTCTTGCTCGATTACGGTTCGTTTGCGCACCACCCATCCGCGCTGGATACCGTTGCCGCGGTATCGTCGTTCTGCCGGTACGCCCCTGGCTGACAGGTGGCTGCCCCCGCTCGCTTGTCAGCCAATTGCGAAACGGACGTTGAGGGCCGATCGTTCCGGTACGGGCTTTGCACTGCGGTACTATCTGCCGCGCGGAATGACCCGAGCGCTCACCCTTGCATCACCGCGCATCGCGACCGGGCCTGCGCCTCTTGGCGTTAAGTAACCAACTGGTTACTATCCGTCCGGGCCCCTGAGCCCGGAGGAGATCGCCCCATGTATCTGACCGACCGTCACGAGATGATCCGCGACATGGCGCGGGACTTCGCCGAGCACGAGATCCGGCCGATCGTCGCCGAGCTGGACGAGAGCGAGCGCTTTCCGGCCGAGCTTTACGACCGCATGGCGGGACTGGGGATGATGGGCATCTGCGTGCCCGAGGAACTGGGCGGCGCCGGAGCCGACGCCCTCTCCTACGCCCTGGTGATGGAGGAGCTGTCGCGCGGCTACGCTTCGGTCGCCGACCAGTGCGGATTGGTCGAGCTGATCGCGACCCTGCTGGTCGAGCATGGCACGCCAGCTCAGCAGGAGAAGTATCTGAAGCCTCTGCTGAAGGCCGAGAAGCGCTGCGCCTACGGCATCACCGAGGCCGAGGCGGGCTCGGACGTCGCCGGCCTGCGCACCTTCGCCGAGCGCCGCGACGGCGGCTGGGTGCTGAACGGCGGCAAGCTCTGGATCCACAACGCACCGATCTGCGACTTCGCGGTGGTGCTGACCCGCACCGACAAAACCGCCGGGCATCGCGGCATGAGCATCTTCATCGTCGACCGAGACTGGAAGGGATTCAGCTCAGGCCCCAAGGAGCACAAGATGGGTCAGCGCGCCTCACTCGTCGGCGCGCTCAACTTTGATAATGTCGAGATGCCTGAGGACGCGCTGTTAGGCCCCGAGAACCGAGGCTTCCACATCATGATGAGCGTCCTCGACAAGGGCCGCATCGGTATCGCGGCGCTGGCCGTCGGCATCGTCCAGGCCGCCCTCGACGCCTCGGTCGACTACGCTAGGCAACGCAAGCAGTTCGGCAAGGCGATCGGCGAGTTCCAAGGCGTCCAGTGGATGCTGGCCGACATGGCCAAGGACTGCCACGCGGCGCGCCTCCTGGTCCACGACGCCGCGACGAAGTACGACGCCGGCAAGAAGCCCACGCTCGAATGCTCGATGGCCAAATGCTTCGCCGCCGACGCCGCCGTCCAGCACAGCGCCAACGCGGTGCAGATCTACGGCGGCAGCGGCTATATCCGCGGCTTCGAGGTCGAGCGCCTCTACCGCGACGCCAAGATCACCCAGATCTACGAAGGCACCAACCAGATCCAGCGCATGATCATGGCCCGGCAGCTTCTGGCGGGGTAAGTGCGGCAGAAGGTTGACGTCGCCCTCATACAGGGGGCCACCGATTGTGCACTCTCGACCGCACCTCCGCCCCCGTTCCCTCCATAACTCTCGTCTTCCTCCGGCTTGACCGGAGGACCTACTAGCCGCGATCGTTGTTCACGCAGTTGGCCCAGTCGCGCCCTTATAGCGGCGCTAAGAGGCGCTTCCGGGACGGTGGGTCCTCCGGTCAAGCCGGAGGACGACGATCTTCCTGGAGAGGACTGCGTAGCTGTCGGTGTCCTGACGGACACGGATCGTCCTGATACCTTCTCCACTCGCTATCCGACCGGTGAAGAGGCACCCATGACAGCAGACGACCGACTGCACCCCCAGGCCGCGGCCCTCGTCGCGCAGGTCGCGACGTCCGGACTGCCGCCGTCCTACGCGGTGCCGCCCGCGGAGGGCCGTCGGATCGTCGTCGAGCGTGCGCGCCGTTTCTTCGGGGCGCTTCCCGCCGTGGCGCGGAGCCATGACGACTGGATCGTCTGGGAGGGCCGCGCGATCCCGATGCGGATTCACCAGCCTCTGTTGGATGGGAACGGTGACGAGGCACTGCCCGTCATCGTCTATTTCCATGGCGGCGGCTGGGTGCTGGGCAGTCTCGACAGCCACGACCACGGCGCCCGCGCCCTGTGTGCGGCGGCTGGCGCGATCGTCATCTCGGTCGGGTACCGGCGGGCGCCGGAGCATCCCTTCCCCGCCGCCGCGGAAGACGCCGACATCGCCGTCCGCTGGGCCGAGACGTCCGGACCGAGCATCGGCGGCGACCCGTCGCGGATCGTGGTCGCGGGTGACAGCTCGGGCGGCAATCTCGCGGCGGTGGCGGCCCTTGCCGCACGCGAACGGGATTCCAGATCCCTCCGCATGCAAGTCCTGATCTGCCCGGCCCTCGACGCCGGCTGCGACTCGCCCTCCTTCACCGCCTGCGCCGACGCCCCGTTCCTCAGCGCCGAGGGCATGCGATGGTTCTGGGAGACGTATCTCGCCGGATCGGCGGAGACGGCCAGGGAGGACTGGCATGCCTCGCCCATGGCCGCGCGCAATCTCGCCGGCCTGCCGCCCGCGTTACTGCTCGCCGCCGGCGTCGATCCGCTGCGCGACGAGGCCGCGGCCTATGCCGAGCGCCTGGTGGCCGCGGGCGTCCCCGCGACCTTACGGACCTTTGAGGGCATGCCGCACGGCTTCTTCCAGGCGCAGGGGGTGCTGGACGACGCTCGGACGGCGGCGGCGTTGGCCGGCCGGATCCTGCGGAAAGCCTTCGCCAAACCCTAGGCGACCGGGCTTCTCCAGAGGTATGGGTCGCGCTCCAGAGAAAGGGTGCACCTTCACCATTTCCCGCAGCCGCACCCCCTCACACTGCCATAAACCCCTTAAACACGATGTTGACCAGGGACATACAACCGTTACTATTTGTCGGCAGGCTAGGCACCGGCGACCCTTCTGCGAGCGACATCGGGGTGGAGCTATGACCGACTGGGATCATCAGGACGAACGCCCACCCGACTTAACGTATTCTCGGCTACCGACCTTGCCGTTCTTCAGAGGATCGGTTCCGCTCAAGATCTATGAGAGCGATCAGTACATATTTGCCACCAGCAAGGATGTAGAAACAAATCTGGAAATATATAATAAAGAAAAAATCGAACTTCGATATCACTATGTGATGGCCGTAAAAGATAAAGAAACAAAATCAATCATTTACTATATTACACTAGAAGAAAGAAAGGCACCCTATCTCTTCTTTTGTTATTTTGGAACGGACGGGACTCATTATAATTTGGGCAAGTGGGACGGCCCGGTCCCAGCCGATATCGACAGCTTCATTGTCAAAGCTTTCGAGTTCCTTCGAAAGAAGCTGCACATAACGGAAGGGGCCTACCTGGTTCTGAACCTAGTCAATTGATGGCCCCTGACGTCGGTCTTTCCTCATATCCGCGGCATGCCGCTCAGCCCGGCGGTGCCGCCTCCTCTTTCGCCTTCTCTGCATCGCCACCCTTCTGGAATCGCGACGCGCCGTAGCGGAGCAGCAATGCGGCGCCGGCGAGCACGAGGATCGAGACCGCGAGAATGATGATCCGCTCTTCGCTCAGCGCCTCGACCTCGACGAGGGTGCGGGTGATGACGGTGATGGTGACGTAGAGCAGGAACTCGACCGGCAGCTCGTTGGTCTGGAAGTAGATCCCGACCATGGCGCCGAGCTCCAGATAGATGAACAACAGCAGGATGTCGTGAATGCCGGCGCTGCCGTGCTCGATCATCTCCAGATAGTCGGCCACCGCCGACCAGACGATGGTGCCGCCGATCACGAACAGCGCCAGGAGCTGGAAAGTGCGCACCAGCCGGTCGCCCACGCGCTCGACGGTATCCTCGACCCGCTCGCCCAACCGCTCCGCCCGCTTCAGTTCCATGCCTCTCCCCCTATGTCCGCCTGTCGACCCCGAGATCGCCTTCATACCTGCGTGCCCGAAGATCGCAAGCCGGACGGAGACCATCCTATCATCATTCCGAATTGATCATCGCCATAGCTATCGGGAAGCATGATATAGGAGTCGCAGACTGCGAGAGCCCTTCTAGGGAGAGTCGCCATGCATCCCCTCAGCCCGTCCGACCTCAGGATCTTCGAAGCGACGGCGCGTCTCGGCGGCATGAACCGGGCCGCGAGCGAGCTCAACACGGTCCAGTCCAACGTCACCACGCGAATCCGTCATCTGGAGGCGCAGCTCGATTCGAAGCTGTTCGAGCGTCACGGTCGCGGCATATCACTGACCTCGGCGGGGCACCGGCTGCTGCCCTACGCCCGGCGGATCGCCGCCCTGCTCGGAGAAGCGCAGCGCGCGGTCCGGGACGAGGGGGCACCGGCCGGGCCCCTCACCATCGGCTCGCTGGAGAGTACCGCGGCGATCCGGCTGGCGGGCCGGCTCACCGCCTATACGACCGCCTTTCCGGACGTCGACCTGACCTTGAGGGCGGGGACGACCTGCGAGATGGTCGACCAGGTCCTCGACCACACGCTCGAAGGCGCCTTCGTGTGCGGGCCGGTCGATCATCCCGACCTCTGCGAGGAGACGGTGTTCGAGGAGGAACTGGTCCTCATGTCCGCCGCCGTCTTCCCGTCAGCCGAAGCGGCCCTGGATGCGAAAGGCTTGCGGGCGATCGTGCTTCGCGAGGGGTGCAGCTATCGCCAGAAGCTCGAGGCCTTCCTTGCGCGACGGGGAATCGCCGGTGCCCGGAAGCTCGAATTCGGCACGCTGGAGGCCATCGTCTCCTGCGTCGGCGCCGGCCTCGGGATCACCATGCTGCCGCGAGCCCTGGTCACCGAGGCACACCGGACAGGGCGCATCGCGCTTCACACCCTGCCGCCCGAGGAGGCGCGGGTCGAGACGGTGTTCGTCCGACGCCGCGACGCCTTTCTTTCGACGGCCCTGACGGCCTTCCTGGAGACCGTGCGATCCGGCTGATGAGCATGTCGGATCAGGCATATCACCGAGCGCGATAAGGCCGATCATAAACGACCATTTTTCATGAACAGATAATCGGCCTACCGTCGCCGGCGATTGGAGGACTTTTTTTTGGACTCGCGACTCGCCGCCGACGAACCGGAGTTTACACGGGGCACGGCCGCCATCGGCCCCGTGGCAGCCGGGCTATGTTCCACGCTCGTAGGGATCGGGCTGGGGCGCTTCGCCTACTCGGCCCTCATCCCCGTCCTGATCGAGCATGGCTGGTTCTCGGCCACGGACGCCGTCTATCTGGGCGCCGCCAATCTGGCCGGCTATCTGATCGGGGCGGTCTCTGCCCGCTGGGCGACGCACCTCGCCCCCACCCGCCTGACGATCAGGCTGACGATGCTCGCCGTCTGCGCCTCCTTCTTCGCCTGCACCTTCCCCCTGCCGTTCGCCTGGTTCTTCTTCTGGCGGCTGGTCTCTGGCATCGGCGGCGGGGTGCTGATGATCCTCGCCCCGTCGCTGGTCCTCTCGCGGGTCGCGCCGTCGCTCCGCGGCCTTGCGGGCGGGGTGATGTTCGCGGGCGTCGGCGTCGGCATCGTCGGCTCGGCGACGGTCGTGCCGCTGCTGGCGGACGCCGGCCCCGATAGTGCCTGGCTGGCGCTCGGCGCCATCGCCCTGGCGGCGACCGTCGCGACCTGGATGGCCTGGCCGGACTCCGAACCGGGTCGGACGTCGTTCGGGCAGACCGCGGCGCTGTCGTCGCCCGCCGCACGGTTCCGCGTCCATATCCTCTCCGCGGCCTACGGTCTCGCGGCCCTCGGACTGGTCGCCCACATGGTCTTTCTCGTCGACTACGTGGCGCGCGGGCTTGGCCGGGGGCTCGACGCGGCCGCCCTCTGCTGGGCGCTGTTCGGGGTGGGCGCGGTGCTGGGTCCCGTCATCGCCGGCCGCATCGCCGACCGGTTCGGCTTCGGCCCGACGATCCGGGCGCTGTTGCTGGCCGAGGCCCTCGGCGTCGGCGTGCTGGTCTGGACCGCGACACCGACCGTCCTCGCGGTATCGAGCCTCCTGGTCGGCGCCCTGGTCCCCGGCCTCGTCCCTGTCGCCCTCGGCCGGGTGCGGGAGCTTCTGGAAACCGAAGCGGCCCGCCGCGCGGGGTGGAGCACCGCCACGGCCGCCTTCGCGCTGGGGCAGGGCGCCGGCGGCTACGGGTTCTCCTATCTTTTCGGCGTCACGGGCGATTACCGGCTGCTGTTCGCGGTCGGCGCCGCGGCGGTGGCCCTGGGACTGGTGATCGACCTCGCCGGCAACCGGCGGGGCCGTCCGGGCTGATCTATGCGGGCTCGCCCCTGCGCCCCTCGACGAACGCTGCGTAGCCCCGCGCCCTGAGTTCGCAGGCCGGGCAGGCGCCGCAGCCATAGCCCCAGGCATGCCGCCGGTCGCGGTCGCCGCGATAGCAGCTGTGGGTCTCCTCGACGACGATGTCGACCAGAGCTTCGCCGCCCAGAGTCTCGGCCAGCACCCAGGTCGCCGCCTTGTCGATCCACATCAGCGGCGTGTGGAGGACGAAGTTCCGCTGCATGCCGAGGTTGAGTGCGACCTGCATCGCCTTGATGGTGTCGTCGCGGCAGTCGGGATAGCCCGAATAGTCGGTCTCGCACATGCCGCCCACCAGATGCCGGAGGCCGCGGCGATAGGCGAGCGCGGCGGCGAAGGTGAGGAAGACGAGGTTGCGTCCGGGCACGAAGGTGGTGGGAAGGCCCTCCGCCCCCATCGCGATCTCGGCGTCGCGGGTGAGCGCAGTGTCGGAGAGCGCGCCGAGGACACCGAGGTCCAAGGTATGGTCCTCGCCCAGCCTCTCTGCCCAGGCTGGGAAGGCCTCAGCGATCCGCGCCCGCACCTGCGCCCGGCAGTCGAGCTCCACCTTGTGCCGCTGACCGTAGTCGAAGCCCACCGTCTCCACGCGCGCGAAGCGCTCCAGCGCCCAGGCGAGGCAGACGGTCGAATCCTGCCCGCCGGAGAACAGAACGAGCGCGCTTTCGTCAGCCACCGTCATACTCAGCCCAGCAGTCGGGCGTCTCGTAGACGATCACCTGACTCAAGGGCGCAAGCGCGGGTTTCGCTCTCGCCCAAATCCACAGGGCGATGTTTTCGGCGGTCGGATTCTCCAGCCCCTCGATGTCGTTCAGATAGGCGTGATCCAGCCGGTCGAGCAGCGGCTTGAAGGCGGCTTCGATGTCGAAGAAGTCGATGACGAACCCCGTCTCGGGATCGACCGGGCCTTCGAGCTTCAGGACCACGCGGTAGGAATGGCCGTGGAGACGAAAGCAGCGGTGACCCTCCGGAACGTTGGGCAGCCGGTGCGCCGACTCGAAGGTAAAGGCTTGGGCGATCTTCATCTCAGTCCCAGCAGCTTATGGGTCTGGAGGGAGAGCCGCCACAACGGCCGCTCCATGCAGGTGCGGATGGCGGCGCGGGTGTTGGCCTCGCGGTCGGGCCCGTCCATCGGCTGAAGCAGGAAATGGCGGAAGGCCAAGCCTTCGAACCGCTCGGGCTCGGCGCCCGCCTGGGGATAGACCAGCTTCAACTCGTCGCCCCGTTCCTGCACAAGCACCGCCCCCGCTTTCGGGCTGACGGTGATCCAATCGAGCCCCTCCGGTGCCGCCACCGTGCCGTTGGTCTCGACCGCGATCTCGAAACCACGTCCATGCAGCGCGTCGATCAGCGCCGAATCGAGCTGCAGCAGCGGCTCGCCACCGGTGCAGACGACGAAGGGCCGACCGCCGCCCGGCCATCGCGACGCCACCGCCGCGGCGACATCCTCGGCCGAGCCGAACCGCCCGCCGCCATCTCCGTCGACGCCGACGAAGTCGGTGTCGCAGAAGGTGCAGACCGCCTTCGCCCGGTCCTCCTCCCGCCCCGACCACAGATTGCAGCCCGTGAACCGGCAGAACACCGCCGGCCGCCCGGCATTGGCGCCCTCGCCCTGCAGGGTGAAGAAGATTTCCTTGATCGCGTAGGTCATGGCCCCGGCCCTTCCGAAGCTGGCCGGCGAGTCAACGCTGGTGACCCCTACGGGACTCGAACCCGTGTTTTCGCCGTGAAAGGGCGATGTCCTAGACCGCTAGACGAAGGGGTCGATGCGGCTCGGCGCGCTTATACGGGGGTGGTGGCGCTCCCGTCAACTGCGGTGCGGCATACCCTTGCATACACTGCGTCGTCGCGAGGTCTGGAGGGCCGTGGCGATCCGGGATGGCGGCCGGTCCGGATTGCCGCGTCGCTTCGCGCCTCGCAATGACGGGTGTCCTGCGGATTCACCTCCGACCCAGCAGCACGTCCTTGGCCTCGTTGATCTTGGCGGCCAGGTAATCGCTGCCCCCGCGGTCGGGGTGGTTGGCGAGCATCAGACGTCGGTGGGCTTCCTTGATGTCGTCGGGGCCGGCGCCGGACTCGAGCCCGAGGACGTGCAGGGCTTCGTCATGGCTCATACCGCCGCGGCGACCGGTGGAAGACCCACTGCCCTCTCCCGCGCCGGCCTGCTGCTCCTGGCCCCGATCCTGCCGCCGCCAGTCCGGGCCGTGGATGCGGTCAAGGTAGGCTTCGAGGATGCTCGCCCCCTGCTCGTCGGCGCTCCGCAACTCGGCCAGCAGCGCGCACTGATCGGTGAGGGACAACGAATCGAGTTCGGCGCCCTGAAAGCGGCCCTTGCGCACATGGCCGGTCATGGCGCCGGTCGAGAGGTCGAGGCGCATCGACAGGTAATCGGTATCGACCGCCGAGCTGCCGCTCGCCGTCCCGGCGTTGCCCGTCGAGCCCGTCCCCCCGTAGCCATAGCCGTAACCGGCCCGGCTGGAACCGCCATAGGGGCCGGCGCCGGGGCGATTCCGCCGCCACGCCCGCCAAAGCTGATAGAAGAGCGGCGCCCCGCGGAGAGCCTTCCACCCCCAGGCCGAGAGCGCCGCCGGGATGCCCGCCAGCAGAACCTGGCCGCGGAGGATCAGGAGCAGTGCCAGCACACCGCCCAGGATGATCGCCACCCATTTGAACGCCTGGGTAAGAGTCGCCGTGTTCGCGGTCACGAACAGCCGCCCCAGCACATAGACCATGCCGAGCAGCGCCGATCCCATCAGCAGATAGGTCATCGCCGGCCGCCGACCTGATGGGCGATCCTCAGGGCCTCGCCCCCGCTCCTGCGTCCGTAGTCCTCAAGGGCCACCGGGCCGCCGACGGCATAGACGGCGACCGCGCGAAGAAGCTCGCGCAGGGTATCGGCGCTGGCCGCATCGAAGCGGCAATAGGCGCCCTTGGTGAGCGTCGCGATCTGCCGGTAGGCCTGCTCGGCGGTCGGGTCGCGGCCTTCATGGAACATGAACGCCCTGACGCCGCGAAGCGCGAGCTGGCCGGCACCCGGCGCGAGTTCCTCCAGCGGCTCCTCGCAGCAGTCGCCGATATAGACGAGCGCGTTCACTTTCTCCCGTCCCGTCTCGGCAATGGCGTGGTCCAGGACGCGCGCGATCTGGGTCCGCCCGCCCAGACACTGGATGCGCACCATGTAGTCGGTCAGCGCACGGGCGTCCGTCATCCAGGGAGACACGTCGAACTGACCGAAGCCGCGGAAGGAGGCGAGCTGGACCGAGAGGTTGCCGATCTCGGCCGTGGCCGCGAACATCTCGGCTTGAAGATGGCAGGCACGGTCCCAGGTCGGCTGGCGGCTGGCGGTGGCGTCCATGCCGAACAGCAACCGGCCACGCCCGGTCCCCGCATGGGCCACCGGCGTCCGCTTCACCGTCTCCAGGAACGCCTGGACCTCGCGATCGCTCGCCTGCCCAGGCAGCTTGCCCCGGCCGTCCGACATCGCGGCCGATACCTCCCGATTCGTTCTTGCCGTTCCTCCTAAGATTGGGAACGGATGGGGCCGACTTCCAGCGGAACCAGCTTCATCCGTCATCGCGCAACTTGATCGTGCCATCCGCGCCCTGGGCCGGCCCTGTCCAGCAGCGACCACGCTTGATCAAGCCGTGGGCCGCATGGCCAATCCATGTAATTATTTATTAAATCAGTATATTAGACTGATAGTCTAATTTTTTACATCAAGAATTCTGCACTCTAGGCCGTCTCGGCGTAATGCGTCGGGGCGGCCGGCAGGTTGAGGATCTCGACCAGCGCCCTGACCTCGTCTCGGGCGGCCAGATGCGACATCGTCAACTCCACTCCGGCGCCGGGCTCGCGGAGATCGAGCAGCGTCAGCCCTTTGAGGAACAGCTCTCGGAAGATGACCCGCTCGCCGAAGCCGGTGGCGAGGCGGAAGCCGATGCGGCGCGAGAGCTTCTCCAGCACCTGCATGACGTCGCGCTTGTTGCGGGCGTCGAGGCTGCTCAGGCGGTTCCGCATCACGATCCAGTCGATCGACGAGCCGTCGCGCATCGCCCGCTCCTTCTTCTGCTCCCACACCATCTCGGCATAGAGGCTGGGGCGGCGGACGGCGAGCGTGTCGGGGTCGACGGTCGCCAGCATGTCGAGGTCGATGAAGCTGTCGTTCAGCGGCGTGATCAGGGTGTCGGCATAGGAATGGGCGAGCCGGGACAGGCGGTGGTCGCTTCCCGGACTGTCGATGACGACGATGTCGGTCTCGGCGAGAAGGTCCTTGAGAGCAAAGATGAAGCGTGTCCGCTCGTCCTCGTAACCCATTGTCGGGTCTTCGTTTTCGCTGTGCGCGACGAGCCGGTGCTGCGGCAGCGGAAGGCTGATGCCCTTATCGCGACAGAAGGTCGTGCGATTCTCGATGTAGCGGGTCAGCGTCTTCTGGCGGGAGTCGACGTCCATGCTGCCGACGGTGAACCCCAGCCTGAGCAGGCTGACGATGAGATGCATGGCCGTCGTCGATTTGCCCGAGCCGCCCTTCTCGTTGCCGACGACGACGATGCGTGTGGTCGGATTCTGTCGCATGCCGCCCCGTTTCGCTCACTCCACCTCGAACGAAGGTACCGGTGCGGCGGAACGGGTCAAGAAACTTGGCGATCATCCGGGCCTTCAGCCCTCTCCCTTCAGGAGGAGCGGTGCTTCCGCCTTCAACCAGAGTCTGACGAAGTCGTTGCCCGGCCGCACCGTTTCGCCCCCTCCCTGCCCTCCCCCTCCGGGAGAGGGAATGAGCGAAGCGGTTCTCCCTTTCGCGCTCCAAGCGGCAAAGATGATTTGGCGGCGCCGGGAATTGCGGGGCGGACCGCACTTCGCCATAGTCCGCAGCAACCGACCTTCACTTTCTACGAGAGAGACGTTCCATGGCCGATCAAGCGACCAAGCCTCTCCTGTTCAGCCCGCTGACGATTCGCGGGACGACGATCCGCAACCGCACCGTGGTCTCGCCGATGTGCCAGTACTCGGCCAAGGACGGGATCGCCAATGCCTGGCACCTGGTGCATCTGGGGCAGATGGCGACCGGCGGTGCCGGGCTGATCTTCACCGAGGCGGCGGCCGTCGAAGCGCGCGGGCGAATCACCCATGGCGATCTCGGCCTGTGGAACGACGCGCAGGTCGAGGCGCTGAAGCCGATCGTCGACTTCATGAGGGCCCATGACGCGACGCCCGCCATCCAGCTCGCCCATGCCGGCCGCAAGGCCAGCATGCAACGGCCGTGGTACGGGAACGGTCCGCTGGACGACACCGACCGCGCCCGTGGCGACGAGCCGTGGGAGGTGGTCGCACCGGTGGCGGAGCCGGTCGGGCCCGGCTGGCTGATGCCGCACGCGCTGACCACCGCCGAGGTCGAGACCATCGTCGAGAGCTGGGCCAAGGCGGCCAAGCGCGCCCTCGCCGCCGGCTTCGAGGTGATCGAGATCCACGGCGCCCACGGCTACCTGATCCACGAATTCCTCTCGCCGCTCTGCAACACCCGCAACGACAAGTACGGCGGCGACCGCGAGGGCCGCATGCGCTTCCTGATGGAGGTGATCGACGCGGTCCGCAGCGAGTGGCCGGCGGACAAGCCGCTGTTCCTCCGCATCTCCTCGATCGACGCGGCCGAGAACGGCTGGACGATCGAGGATTCGGTCGCCCTCGCCGCGGCGGTGAAGGAGCGCGGGGTCGACGTGATCGACTGCTCGTCCGGCGGCATCGCCGGCGCGGTGACGGCCCAGCTCGTCCCGCGCATGCCGGGCTTCCAGGTCCCCTTCGCCGCCCAGATCCGCGAAGAGACCGGCATCCTCACCCAGGCGGTGGGCCTGATCCTCGACGGACCCCAGGCCGAGGAGGTGCTGCAGAGCGGCGGCGCCGACCTGATCGCCGTCGGCCGCGAAGTCCTCTACAACCCGCACTGGCCTCACCACGCCGCCCGTGAGCTGGACGCCGATCCCGAATACGAGGCTTGGCCGGAGCAGTACGGCTGGTGGCTCACCCGCCGCCAGAAGGTCATCGACCTCTCGCGCGAAGCGGGGATGATGCGCTAGAGCACGATCGCCCCCCGTTTCCTCGTCATTGCCGGGCTCGACCCGGCGATCTATGGTGCCGCGGCGAACGAGGTGCCCGGCGCGACGCCGGGCATGACGAAGAATTAAGGCGGTATGTCACAACTATTCCGTAACCTCCCTATTTCCCGTGCTTTTCTTCCCCACCACGCCATCGTCATTGCGAGCCGGAGGCGAAGCAATCCAGACCGGCCGCCGATGGATTGCCGCGTCGCTGCGCGTCTCGCAATGACGGGTGTGGGGGCTCGCCGTCCATGACCGACCGCGTCGATACCGTCGTCATCGGGGCCGGGGTCGTGGGCCTCGCTGTCGCCCGCAAGCTGGCGCAAGCCGGGCGCGAGGTGATCATCCTGGAAGCGGCCGACCTGATCGGCAGCGAGACCAGTTCGCGGAACAGCGAAGTCATCCACGCCGGCATCTACTATCCGACCGGCAGTCTGAAGGCGCAGCTCTGTGTCGCCGGCAAGCACGCCCTCTACGACTACTGCACGGAGCGGGAAATCCCCCACCGGCGTTGCGGCAAGCTGATCGTCGCCACTGACGAGTCGCAGATCGCGACGCTGGAAGCGCTGAAGGCGAAGGCGGCGGAGAACGACGTCCCCGACCTCGAGATGATCTCGGGCGCCGAAGCCCAGGCGATGGAGCCGGCGGTGCGCTGTGTCGCCGCGCTGATCTCGCCGTCGACGGGAATCATCGACAGCCATGCCCTGATGCTGAACTACCAGGGCGACGCGGAGAACGCCGGAGCGGTCACCGTCTTCAACAGTCGGGTGGTGCGCGGCAAGATCGACGACACCGGCATCACTTTGGCCGTCGCCGACGAGGACGCGGGCGAATACGAGGTGGAGGCCGAGATCGTCGTCAACAGCGCCGGGCTGTGGGCGCAAGCGGTCGCGGGATCGATCGAGGGCATGCCGGCCGAGAGCGTGCCGCCCACCTATTACGCCAAGGGCAACTACTTCACCCTGGCCGGCGGGCGGCCGTTCGGGCGGCTGATCTACCCGGTGCCGGAGCCGGGCGGCCTCGGCGTCCACGTCACCATCGACCTTGGGGGTCAGGTCCGCTTCGGCCCCGACGTCGAGTGGATCGACTCGATCGACTACAGCCTCGACGCCAGCCGCGGCGACAAGTTCTACGAGGCCGTCCGACGCTACTTCCCGGACCTCAAGGACGGCGCCCTCCAGCCGGGCTATACGGGTATCCGGCCCAAGGTGACGCCCAAGGGGACCCAGGCTGCGGACTTCATGATCCAGGGGCCCGCCACGCATCAGGTGCCGGGTCTGGTCAACCTGTTCGGGATCGAATCGCCCGGCCTCACCGCCTCACTGGCCATCGCCGACATGGTGGCGGAGAAGCTCGGACTCGCGTGAAATCTTCCCGCTAACTACCTGATCTGCGGTCATTCCCGCGAAGTCTGTCCCCGCGTCGGCGGGGAGCGGGAATCCGGATGCCATCGCACGCCCTCTGGGCCCCCGCCTTCGCGGGGGCGACGCGAAAATGAGGCGGAGGCGACGGAGAGGTCGTAGAGAGGACGAGGCGGGGCCGCCTCCCCCGTTCAGCTCGCCTTGCGGACGCGCTCGTCGATGCGGACCTTGGTGCCCGGCGTCGGCATCGAGGTGCCGTCTTCCTTGATCGTGTCGTAGACCGCCGGCGAAGTGATCTCCAGGAGCTCCAGGTCTTCCGAATACTCCCGCAGCTCGTGCAGGGTGTTGCCGGGAATGGTGACCGCGTCGCCTTCCTCGTAGCGGATCTCCTCGTCGCGGTCGCGGTAGTAGAAGCTCACCCAACCCTTCAGCACCATGGCGAACTGCCAGTTGACGACGTGGCGGTGCAGCCCGTTATGGCCGCCGTGGAGATGCTTGGCCTTGATGATGTGGGCGTGGCAGTTGCCGAGTGTTGCGTCGGCAAAGCCCAAGTCACGGTAGACGAACTCCTCACGCAGGCCGTCGGTCTCATATTCCGCGCCCTTGGCCCGACTGACGACGAACTTGTAATCGGCGGGGCTCGCGTTCTTCTTCTCGGCGGCGATAGTGGCCATGTTTCCCTCCAGTGTTTCCCGGTTCGGCCTTTGTCATGCAGGCCGGTCACGCGCATTGTGGCGCGCCCATCGGCCCACCGCAATGGACCGCCCGCGAAGCGCGTCGACCACATCTGAGGACATTTCCACCGGCGGCCCTATGATATGGATTAACATCAGCGCTGCCCGGCGGATAATGGAGGCAATGGCCATACCTTCGACGGCCCCAAGGCGTCGCCGCACCCTGCCGGTGCTGGGGCTCATATTCTGCCTGATCTGCACGGCGCTGACCGCACCGGCGTCGGCCGCCGACAACAAGCGCTTCAACGAAGCCCTGCTCTCCTATCAGTACGGGGACTACTCGGAGGCCTTCCGGAAGTTCCTTTCGCTCGCCGACGAAGGTGACTCGGACGCCCAGTACTATGTCGGGTTCATGTACGCGCAGGGGCTGGGAGTCGCCCAGGACTACGAGGAAGCCGCCGACTGGTACGAGCGGGCAGCGCTCCAGGGCCACGCCCCGGCGCAGAATTACCTCGGCCTGCTCTACTACGAGGGCAAGGGAGTCGATAAGGATTTCCGCTCGGCCTTCATCTACTTCGAGCTCGCCGCGGCGCAGGGCAACCAGGACGGCGTCAACAATCGCCTGATCGTCGCCCGCAAGATGACGACCGACCAGATCACCGAGGCACAGAAGGCGGCTGGCCGACTGATCCGCAAGATCGACACCAGCGAGGGCATCCGTCTGCCCAACAGCCTCGGCAGCGGCGTCGTCGTCTCCGCCGCCGGCCATGTGCTGACACATCGGTCGGTCATCGACGGCTGCAAGCTGATCAAGGTGCGTCACGGCAAGACCGTCGAGGATGCCGACGTGGCCTTGAAGGACGAATTCAACGATCTGGTGCTGCTTTCGACCGACCCCGGCATCGGCGATCCCGCGATCATGGGCGCCGGCGAACCGGAAGACGGCGCCGAGTTGGTGATGTTCGCTCACCACATCGACGACGACCTGGCGATCTCCCCGAACATCGCCGAGACCACCGTTATCAACACGCCGAACCTCGTCCGGACGGACCGCCGCTATTTCGAGGTCTCTCCGCCCGACGGCATGAACAGCGAGAACGGCGCCCCGCTCTACGATGCCAAGGGCGCTCTGGTCGGGATCGTCGTCACCGGAATCCGCCCGGAAAGCATCGGCCGGGTGAAAGGCGCGTTGCCGGAGAAGATGACCTTCGCCATGCGCGCCGACCTGATGAGTGTCTTGATGCACATCAACGGCATCGGGTTCGTCAAGGCCAAGGCCGACCCGGACGGGGCAACCGACGTCGAGACCGCTGAATCCGCGTCGGCAGTGGCGGTCGAATGCTGGCTAGGCGAAGGCCGGACGATCAACCCCGGCGCCATCAGCCGCATGCGGCAGGCGGGGCAGTAGGCAGCTTTCAGCGTCCGGCCTTCAAGGCCGGACGCATAGAATCATAGCGTTGGAAGCTGATAGCGCCGGGCTGTGGGTCCTGCCGTCGACGACGGAACCTCAGGCGATGACGCGGAGGTCGGTATCCTCGGCAGGTGCCGCCGGCAGGGGAAGTTCCAGATGCAGGCGGCCCGGCGCCCGCTTGTCGGACGGTGTCGGGATCGGCGCGAAGCCCATGCTGTTGTAAAGACCAAGCGCCTCTTCCATCGTCGGCAGGGTCTGGAGCCGGAGCGCCCGGTAGCCGAGCTCGGCGGCGTAGCCCGCCACCGCCATCACCAGTGCCCGCCCGACACCCTGCCCGCGGAAGGCGGGACGCACATAGAGGCGCCGCATCTCGCAGCGCTCGTCATCGATCCGGGACAGCGCGATACAGCCGGCAGGACGCTCGCCCTCGCCCACCTTGGCCAGCAAGAGGACACCTGCAGGCATCACATAGGGGCGCGGCAACAAGGCGAGTTCCTTGTCGAAGCCGACGAAGCACTGCTTGTCGGTGTGCCATGCCTCGTACTCGCGAAAAAGCCACGCCACCTCGGTGACGTCGTCCGGCTCCTCCGCAATCACGATATCGATCATGGCTCCACTCCCCAACGGCGGGCGACTTCATTACGCTGAAGCGCTAGCCACTGCAAGAGAATCACGGCCGGCGCAGTGGTTATTTGGTTACCGCAGGCGGCAACGGCCTCGTCCAGGGGAACGACGACCACCCGGATGTCCTCCACCTCCTCTTCCAGGCCGTGAATGCCGCCGGCCGCCGACGCGTCGACCCGCCCGACATAGAGATCGGTGCGCTCGCTGGTGCCACCGGGACTGAGCCAGTACTTGCCGATATGGATGATGTCGGACACCGTGCATCCCGCTTCCTCGACGGCTTCCCGCCGGGCGACGCTCTCGGGACTCTCGCCCCCTTCGACGATCCCGGCCACGACTTCCACAAGCCATGGACCGGCCTCGCCGCGCGCGGCCGCGCCTCTGAACTGCTCGACCAGGACGACGAGCGACAGCTTCGGGTCGTAAAGCAGGATGCAGGCGGACTCGCCACGCTCGAAAATCTCGCGGGTGAAGACCGGCGTCCACTGCCCGTCGTAGCGCAAATGCCTCATGTGAACGCGGTCGAGGCGAAAGAATCCCTCGAAGGCCGGTTCCCGGCGCACGAACTCGATCCGCGGTTCACCCTTCGGGCCGCCAAGATCGTCGCGCCAACTCATTCGGCCAGGACCTTTTCGTAGACGCCACGATCACCCGCTCCGAACGTCACGAAGACGATGCGGTCGATCGCGGCCGGCGCCTTGCGCGCCTCGGCGACGGCGATCCGGGCGGCGCGCTCGATGGGAAAGCCGTAGGCGCCGGTACTGATCGAGGGAAAGGCGATCGACTTGATGCCATTCTCGACCGCGACAGCGAAGCAGCGTCGATAGCAGCTCGCCAGCAAGTCATCCTCCCGGTGGTTGCCGCCATGCCAGACCGGGCCGACGGTGTGGATCACCTTGCCGGCCGGAAGCCGGTAGCCGCCGGTAATCTTGGCGTCGCCGGTGTCGCAGCAGCCGAGCGTCCGGCATTCGGCCAGAAGGTCGGGTCCCGCGGCGCGATGGATGGCGCCGTCGACACCACCGCCGCCGAGCAGACTGTTGTTGGCCGCGTTGACGATCGCATCGACCGCCAGCCTGGTGATGTCTCCTTGGACGAGTTCGATCCGATCCGTCATCGTCCCTCCTCCGCGCCGACGAAAAGCCTATCTTCGTTTCGATGACCATAGCGACAAGAGTATCCAGCGGCGGAAGTGCCACAGCATCCTGGCGCAAGCCGTCTAAGATGGTACCTCCAGCTAATTATCATAGCGTCGAAGCGTCGTTTCGATGATCGAGGGTGAAGACAGAGTTGTCGGCGTTCTTCTCGCCGGCGGGCAATCGCGCCGGATGGGCGGCGGCGACAAGTGTCTGAACGAAATCGGCGGCGCCACGATCCTGGAGCGTGTCATTGCGGCTGCCCGACCGCAGGTCGATCACCTCATCCTGAATACCAACGGCGAGGCTCGCCGCTTCGCCGCCTACGGTCTGACCGTCGTGCCCGACGACCCGGCGGAGTTCGCCGGCCCCTTGTCCGGGGTCCTGGCCGGAATGGAGTGGGCGGCGACCCATGCATCCGAGTGCCCATGGCTGGCGAGCTTTCCGACCGATACGCCGTTTCTTCCCCGAACGCTGGTCGCCAGATTGCTGGCCGGGGTAGAGAACGGCGCCGACATCGCCTGCGCCACCTCCGGCGGCCGGCTGCACCCTGTGTGTGCGCTATGGCCGGTCGGGCTTCGTGCCGAGCTCCGGCGAGCGCTGCACCAGGAAGGTCTGCGCGAGGTGCGACAATGGGCTCGCCGCTACCGGGTGGCGGAGGTCCCGTTCGAGACGGCGCCGGTCGATCCGTTCTTCAACGTGAACCGGCCGGAAGACCTGATTGCGGCCGAGGCAATTCTGGCCGAGGCTGCGATGGGAGGTGAACCATGACCGACGACACACGCGGCTTTCTCCGCCGCTGGTCGAAGCTGAAGGCCGCCCGCCGCGCGGGCGAAGACGTCACCGACGAAATGGCGATGGCCGAGGAAGAGGAGGAAGCGGCACAGGCGCAGGAGCCCGCTCCGCCCCCCTCGGAAGTACGACCAGCCACGCCGAGCAAGGGATTCGCCGCTTCGATCCGTCAGGTGGCTCAAAAGATGGAAGAGAGCCGGAACAAGGACGGAAAGGACGACGACGACGAGGACGGCCCGCCGGACGAACCGGTGCGCACTTCTTAACCTGCGTCAACGGGCCCTCGCGCTCCGTGGACTACCTTACCGCTTCCTGACCGGTTAGGTTCTGTATCAAGGGCTGAGCCCAGATCTCGTGGAGGAAACGATCAATGAATATCGATAGTCAGCGTCAGGCCGCGGTGGATGCGTGCCTCGATAAGGTTCGGGGTGAGATCGCGCAGGATGGCGTGACGCGCGATGCCCTCGCACGGGTATCGAAGCATCTCGTGAACCTGGCCAGCCAAGCCGAGCTGTTCACGGAAAGCCAGTTCCCGCCACCCAGCGGCGGCGAGCGAAGCACTGTCTATCGCCTGTCCGAGGATGACGATCACAGCAACGCCCTCTATGTCGTGTCGGAACGGTCCGGCGTTGCGTCGCCGCCGCACGACCACAAGACCTGGGCCGTGATCGCCGGCATCAAGGGCGAGGAGCTGAACCGGCTCTATGACCGGCTCGACGACGGCAGTGAAGACGGCAAGGGCGAGATCAAGCAGCGCACTGAGGTCGTCATCCAGAAGGGCGTCGGCGTCGCCTATATGCCGGAGGACATCCACAGCATTCACTGCTTCACCGAACAGCCGACGGTGACGCTGCATCTCTACGGCCGGGCGATCGACCGCCAGACCGACCGCATCCGGTTCAACACCGAGACCGGCACGACCGAATACTTCACGCCCAACGAGATCCGCTAATGGCAAGCCGCATCGCCGCCGCGTCCTTACGGGCGCGGCTGACGCGGCCCGACGGTGAGCTCGCCCTCCTCGACGTACGCGAGGAGGGCGTGTTTTCCAGAGGCCATCTGCTCACGGCTTCGAGCTTGCCGCTCAGCCGGCTGGAAATTCGGGTCGACGCCCTGGTCCCGCGGCGGAACACGGCGATCGTCGTCTGCGACGGCGGCGAGGGCCTGGCCGAGCGGGCCGCAGAGCGGCTGGAAAGCTTCGGCTACACCGACGTCTCGATTCTCGACGGCGGTATCGAGGCGATGGTGGCCGAAGGGTCGGTTCTGTTCGAAGGCGTCTACGTGCCGAGCAAGGCATTCGGCGAGTTCGTCGAGCATCGCTACGACACCCCGCGTATCACCGCGGCCGAACTGGCCAAGCTCCGGGATGCGGGCACCGACATGGTGATCCTCGACAGCCGGCCGCTTCGCGAATACCGGCGCATGAACATCCCCGACGGCGTCAGCGTGCCGGGGGCCGAGCTCGTCCACCGCATTCACGATATCGCCCCCTCGCCCGATACCCTGGTGGTCGTGAACTGCGCCGGGCGCACCCGCAGCATCATCGGCGCACAATCTCTGATCAATGCCGGCACGCCCAATCGGGTGGTCGCCCTGGAAAACGGCACCATGGGCTGGAATCTGGCCGGCTTCCAGTGCGAGCACGGCCAGGAACGGCGTCCGCCGACGATGACGGAGGACGGCAAGGCCTGGGGCCGGGAGGCGGCGGCACGGGTCGCGGCGCGCTTCGGCGTCCGCAAGGTCGACTGGGCGACGGTCGAGCGCTGGCGCGGCGAG
>PBKC01000053.1 GCA_002721365.1 Rhodospirillaceae bacterium
CGGCGGCCACGAAGACGTTGGTGTCGATGACCACCTGCCGGGGAATCATGATGCCGCCCGCGGATCGGGGGCGTGGCCGAAGCGTGCCGACAGGCGGCTCGCCGCGGCCTTCAGTGCCGGGGCGATCCTTTCATCGATGGCCCGATCGAATCCCGCCGATGGTCCGAGCACGGTGATCGCAAAGATGACGCGTCCCCGATGGTCCCGGACGGGTGCCGCCACTGCACTGACGCCCGCAAGCTGTGTCCCGTGAACGACGGCGATCCCCTCCATACGGACTTGCCGGAGGGTACGGTCGAGGTCGGCGCGGCCGCCTCCTTCCTCGGCGAGAGCGGACCCGCTGATCGATTCCGGCAGGAAGGCCATGAAGGCGAGGCCGCTCGCTGACCGGGCCGGCGACAGGACGGAGCCGATCTGCACGTTGACGGTCACCGCGCGGCCGGACGGTGCCATGTCGATCACCGTCGGCCCGCGATTGGCCCAGACTGCCAGCAGCACCGTCTCGCCGATCGCATCGCGAAGCGCCGCTATCGCCTCGGCCCCCATGCCCTCGCGGTCGAGGCGGCCGATCGCGGCGAGGCCGAGTTCCAGGGCCGCCGGGCCGAGGTCATAGCGGCCGGTGGCGCCGCTCTGGCGAACCATGCCGGCGCGGGACAGGCTGACGAGATGGCGGTGGGCGGTGGCCGGCGCCATGCCGCTCGCCGCGGCGATCTGACTCAGCGTCACCGGCCCCGGCAGTCCGGCGAGGGCGCCCAGCACCCGGAGGCCGTGCTCTACCGAGCGTACGCCGCGGCGGTCGTCCTCTCCGTCACCGGTTTCAGCCATTCTGCCTCCTGGTATTTCCATCAGAGGAAATTCATTATGCATCATGGAACGGAAGGAGGCCCGTCATGACTGCGCCGGCGATGCGCTATTCGATTTTTTCGGTGAACGACCACTATCCGGCCGAATCGCGGACCCTGCCTGCGCTCTACGGCCAGATCATCGAGCAGTGCGTGCTGGCCGAGCGCCTGGGCTATGACACCTTCTTCAGCGCCGAGCATCATTTCCACGAATACGGCGTGGTCCCCAATCCGGCGGTCATGCTGGCGGCGATGGCCCAGCACACGCGAACCATCCGTCTCGGCAGCGCCATCTCGATTCTGACCTTCCACCATCCCCTGACGGTGGCCGAAAACTATGCCATGGTCGACGTGTTGTCGGACGGCCGTCTGGTCCTGGGCGTCGGGTCGGGCTATCTGAAGCATGAGTTCGAGGGGTATGCCGTCGATCCCGCCGAGAAACGCGACCGTTTTGACGAGGGGCTGGCGGTCCTTACCCAGGCGCTGGGCGGCGGGCCGGTGACGTTCCATGGGCGGTACTGGCAGGTCGACGATGTACGGCTGAACGTCGTTCCGGTGCAGAGGCCGGCGCCGCCGGTCTATGTCGCGGTCTTGCGGCGCGAAGCCGCGTATCATGTCGGTCGAAAGGGCCAGAAGATCATTTTCGTTCCGTACGCTTCCGTCGACCGTTTCGAGGAGATCGGCCTGCTGGTCGCGGACTACCGCCGCGGGCAGGCGGATGCCGGCGTCGTGGGTGAGGACGACGATGTCCTGGTCGCCCTGCATACCCATGTCGCCGAGGATGACGGCGCGGCGCGGGCGTCCGCGGCGGCGCCGTTCGACCTCTATGTCGACACCCGGCTTTACGCGAGGAAGCAGACCTATGACGACATCATGGCGAGCGGCTTATCCTTGCTGGGCGGGGTCGAAACGATCCGGGAGAAGACGGTGACGCTCCACGACATGGGAGTGAGGCATGTGCTCGCCCTCCATAATTTCGGGTTGATGTCCCAGGATCTCGTCGCGGACTCGATGCGCCGCTTCGCCGAGGACGTCATGCCCGCCGTTACCGACGAACTGGCACGGCGCGACGCGGCGTGACGCTGGAGCATCGACAGAAGGACGCCCCGGTCCGCGCCGCCGAGTCCGTTTCGGCCGATCCCGCCGTCGACAGCGATGCCTTCCGCGCGACGCTGGGATGCTTCGCGACCGGCGTCACCATCGTGACGGCACGCGGGCCAGACGACCGCCCGGTCGGGCTCACCGTCACCTCGTTCAATTCGGTGTCGCTCGACCCGCCGCTGATCCTGTGGAGTCTGAAGCGCGCTTCGCCCAACTTTGCGATCTTCGCCGAGGCGAAGGGGTTCGCCGTCAACATCCTCGCGGCTGACCAGACGCGGCTCGCCCGTCGCTTCGCCACGCCGCTGATCGACAAGTTCGCCGACCTGCGCTGCGGCCGCGGTGCGTATGATGCGCCATTGCTGCCGGGCGTGGCGGCACAGATCGAATGCCGCTCGCACATGGCCTATGACGGCGGCGACCATGTCATCTTCCTGGGGCGGGTGGAGCATGTCCGCCGCTGGGAGCGCCCGCCGCTGATCTTTTGCAGCGGCTCGTTTATGGTTGCGGAGCCCAACCCCATGGAACATTGGGAGGAAGGGCCCGAAGGCGACGAAGATTGAGATCGCGGAAGCCGGCGCCCGACCGGTGATGCGGTACGGGCCGGATCGAACCGGCCGGGAAGGGAGGACGGATGGTGGGATGGCGCATGCGGCTCCTGGGTGCCGTGCTGGCTGTGGCGGCATTCGCGGTCGTCGCGCCGGCGCGGTCGGAGACTGTGGATCTTCGCCTCAGCCATTTCCTGCCGCCGGTGCACGGCCTCCATAAGGATTTCATGGAGCCCTGGGCGCGCGAGCTCGAGAAGCGCTCGGGCGGCACCGTACGGGTATCGATCTTTCCCGGCACGGCTGCGCTCGGCAACGTCGCCCAGCAATACGACCAGGTGCTGGCCGGTGTGACCGACATCTCCCACGGGCTGGTGGGCATTCCGCGCGGCCGGTTCCCGCGGACGACGCTGATGGACCTGCCGTTCCTGTTCTCCAGCGCCGATCAGGCGACCCGGTCCCTGTGGGCGCTCTACAAGGACGGGCTGCTCGGCGACGAGTTCAAGGAAGTGAAGGTCCTCGCCCTCCACTGCCACAATCCGGGGCTGTTCCACACCCGCGACGTGGCGGTGCGGACGATGGACGATCTGAAGGGGCTCCGCATGCGGACGCCGAGCCCGGCGATCAGCGCGATGCTGGCCTATCTCGGCGCCACCCCGGTCGGCATGCCGCCCGGTCAGGTCTACGAGGCCCTGCAGCGCGGGACGTTGGACGGCGCCGCCTTCCCCTGGGACCCGGTCAATTCCTTCAAGCTGGCCGAGGTCCTGAACTTCCATCTGGACGCGCGGGTCTACACGACCTGCTTCTATTTCGTCATGAACCGGCGGAGCTATCAGCATCTGCCCGAGGCCGCCCGGCAGGCCATCGACGACATCTCGGGCGATAACCTGATCCCCAAGTTCGGCCCCTGGTGGGACGCCTGGGACGCGCCGGGCCTGAAGGCCGCGGTCGACCGCGGCAACACGATCCTCGAACTCGACGACGCCGAGCGCGCGCAGTGGCGGGAGGCGTTGCAGCCGATGATCGAGCAGTGGCTCGACGAGCGGACCGCCGACGGGATCGACGATGCCCGCGACATCTACCGGGCCGCCCGGCACTACGCCGAAGAGTTCGCGCACTAGGCGCCGGGTCGTGGGATGGGGGAGCGGCGAGACGGCGCTGTCGGGGGAATGCTGCGGCGGGTCGAGGTCCTGACGCGGCGGGTGGCGCTCCTTGGGATCGCCGCCCTGTTCGTCGCCATCGCGATCACGATCGTCGACGTCTTGCTGCGGGCCGTGGCGGGCTTCGGCATCCTCGGCACCATCGACATGATCCAGCTCTGCACCATGGTGGCGGTGTTCGCGGCCATTCCCTACGCCTTCGCCATGCAGGAGCATGTGGGCGTCGATTTCGTCCTCCACCGGATGCCGCCGCGCCTCGCCGCTTTCTTCCAGGGCGTCGGCATGCTGGCCGCGGTCGCCATGATGCTCGGGATCGGGTGGTATGGCTGGCTCCGCATGATGCAGCAGGGGGAATTCGGCGACTCCTCCCAGACCATCGGCATTCCCATCGCCTTCTACTGGGTTCCGCTGCTGGTGGCCGCCGTCCTGTCGGTTCTGGCGACTGCCATGCTGGCGGTCGCGTATTTCGCGAGAGCGGCCGGGGCTGCGGTGGCGCTTCCCGCCCGAGAGGACGTCACCGCCTATGAGTGACCCGCTCGTCGGCGGGCTCGGCTTTCTCGTCGTCCTGGTCCTGATCGCCTTCGGTGTCCCGGTGGGCATCGCCATGGCGGTGGTGGGGGCCGGCGGCTATGCGGTCCTGAACGGCTGGTTCGGGGCGGCGTTCGTGCTGGGCTCCGCCCCTTACGAAGCCGTGTTTCCCTACAGCCTGTCGGTCGTGCCGCTGTTCATCCTGATGGGCATTTTCGCGGCGCGCGCCGGGCTGTCGCGCGCGCTCTACGACGCCGTCTATGCCTTCATCGGCCATCGCCGCGGCGGGTTGGCGATGGCGACGATCGGCGCCTGCGCCGGCTTCGGGGCGATCTGCGGCTCCTCGCTCGCGACCGTCGCCACCATGGGCAAGGTGGCATTGCCGGAAATGCGCCGCCGCGGCTATGACGAGCGGCTGGCCTCGGCCTCCGTCGCTGCCGGGGGTACGCTCGGCGTGCTGATCCCACCCTCGATCATCCTCGTCATCTACGCGCTGATGACCGAGCAGTCGATCGGGGCCCTGTTCATGGCGGCGCTGATCCCGGGCTTGCTCGGCACCCTCCTCTACATGGCCTCGATCGCCGTGCAGGTGCGGCTGCGGCCGGATCTCGGGCCGGCCGGCGAGCGTATGGGATGGCGCGCGCGCCTCGCTGTCCTGCGCGACGTTTGGGGCGTCGCCCTGCTGTTCGCCGTCGTCATCGGCGGTATCTACCTGGGCTGGTTCTCGCCGACCGAGGCGGCCGCCATCGGCGCGTTCGGCGCCTTTCTGTTCGCTCTGCTGCGCGGCAGTCTCGACCGGGACGTGCTTGTCCGTTGCCTGCTGGAGACCGCGGGCACCACGGGCATGATCTTCCTGATCCTGATCGGCGCCGGCCTGTTCAACTATTTCATCGAGACCAGCGGCCTGCCGCACGCGCTTACGGCCTGGTTCGAAGGCGCGGCGATCGGGCGCTACGGCGTGCTGCTGCTGATCATGCTGTTCTATCTCGGGCTCGGCTGCCTGATGGACAGCCTGTCGATGATCCTGCTGACGACGCCGTTCGTCTTTCCCGTCGTCGTCGATCTGGGGTTCGAGCCGGTGTGGTTCGGGGTGCTGCTGGTCACGGTCGTCGAGCTGGGCCTGATCCCCCCGCCGGTGGGCCTCAACCTGTTCGTCATCCAGGGCGTCGACCGGCAGTTGCAACTGCCGGTCATCGTCCGCGGCGTTCTGCCGTTCATCGCCGCCGATATCGTTCGTCTGGCGATCCTGGTCCTGTTCCCGCCTCTGGCCCTGTGGCTGCCGTCACTGCTGTACTGAGGATGACACGCGGGAATCGAGCCGTGCCGGCTCGGCGGTCGGTTGGAGATCGGCCGCTGCCTTGACCGGGACACGCCTGACCGGCGGCAGATAGAGCAGGACCGCCGCACCGACATAGACCGACGAGAAGGTGCCGGTGACGATGCCCCAGGTCAGTGCCAAGCTGAAACCGAACAGGGTGCGACCGCCCAGGAACAGGAGGGCGAGGCAGGCGAGCAGGGTGGTGAGGCTGGTGTTCACCGTCCGTGTCAGGGTGGCGTTTATGCTTCGGTTGATAATTGTCTTCAGGTCGGCGCTCTTGTCCTTGCGCAGGGTTTCGCGAATGCGGTCGAAGACGATCACCGTGTCGTTCACCGAATAGCCGGCAAGGGTGAGAAGAGCTGCGACGGTGGTGGTGTTGAACTCGATCTGGAACAGCGAGAACAGGCCGACGGTGACGAAGACGTCGTGTAGCGTGGCGATCAGGGCGGTTACGCCGAACTGCCATTCGAAGCGGAAGGCGACATAGAGGCCGATGCCGAGCACTGCCAGCACCGTCCCGATGATGCCCTTCCTGAGCAGCTCCGCGCCGATCGTCGGCCCCACAAGCTCGACGCTGCGATAGTCGTAGGTATCGCCGAGGGTGCCGCGGATGGTGTCGACCGCGGATTTGGCTGCCGCGTCGCCGCCTTCAGGTAGCTGAGCGCGGATCAGCACGTCGGTCGGCCGCTCCATGCCTTGAAGGGTGACCTCGCCGACCCCGGCCGCATCCAGGGTGGCGCGCATCGCGCCGAGATCGACCGGTTCCGGTGCGCGTACCTCGATAAGGATGCCGCCCAGGAAGTCGATGCCGAGGTTGAGGCCCCTTCCCGAAAGGGAGCCGACGGATATCAGGATCAGCGCTATGGAGATGATGAAGCCAAGCCGGCGAAAGCCGACGAAGTCGATCCGGGTTCCATCCGGAATCAGTCTAAGCATACGCATTCGCAGTACCCCGTGCGGGCGCGGAGGCGCCCGAGACAGTTATCGGTCGTCTGTCCGGTGAGTGGCGATCGCCACCCCGGCATGGCCTTGGGACGCGGTGTCTCAGGCCGCAGGGGCCTCAGACGTCCGTCTGCTCCAAGGCCGGATCAGGCGAGATGCGGAGATGCGCGTGCGGGAAGGCTGCCATCGGCCCGGTCGACACGCGGGCGTGGCGGAAGCGTCTGATCGCTCAGGCGGTCGAGCGACAGGTCGATCCAAGGAACGGAAAGGGTGGTGAGGCGCGGGGCGTGCTGCCGGGCGCCATCCGGAGTCTGCGGCGGATCGCCTTCGACGAGGGATGGGAGCAACCGCGGTGCCGAGACGATCCCCGGCATCGTGGTTGGAGATGCCGGAGTGGTCGCAAAGGCTTCGCCTTTCACGGCCGAAACCGGTGCTGCTGCACCCGGCGGGATGGCTTGCGCCGCGCCCAGCGTCGGAATGGAGACAATGAGGACCAGCGCGAGAAGATCGCGCATCAGATGCCTCATGTATCGCCAAGCCGTCATGCCGGACTCTCCACAGCGGGGCGCCCGGCTCTCAGCCGTTCGACGCCGAGATTAGGTAGAGAACCGGCAAAGGCGCCGCAAGTCTTCCTTTCGCAAGAAGTCTGGTCACGTTCAGGAGACGCTTCGGTTTTCGGAAGGCACGCGGGCCGGATCCGGCTTCCAAGCCGGCCATACCGTTGACGATCTCCGCGCACCATTTACTACACCGGTCGTCATCGTGGCCGCTCGATTCGAGTGGCGGATGATCGGCGGTCGTCTCAGGAGAAATTACGCATGCTGATCGTCGAACTGGTCGTCGGCTTGGCTCTGTTGCTGGGCGGCGGTGAGGCGTTGGTGCGAGGAAGTGTGGCGGTGGCCGGTCGATTCGGCGTTTCACCGCTGGTGATCGGACTCACTCTGGTCGGTTTCGGGACATCGACGCCCGAGTTGGTGGCGAGCCTTCAAGCGGCGCTTCTGGGTTCGCCCGGTATCGCGATCGGTAATGTGATCGGCAGCAACATTGCGAATATCCTGCTGATCCTTGGTCTTTCCGCTGTGATCCTGCCGCTCGCGATCGGCCGCGAGGCGTTTCGACGCGACGGGGTCGTTTTGATCGTCGCGGCGGGCCTGCTGTTGGCTGCGGTGCTGACGGGCGAGCTGTCGCGATGGGCGGGCGCGGTCTTCGTTCTGCTGCTCCTCGCCTACACCCTCTATGCGTTCTGGAGCGAGCGGGCAGCGCGAAGCGACGCAGCATCGGCCGCGGCCGAGGTTCATATCGCCGGTGTGGATGTCGTCGCGCCCGCGAAGACATTATCCCTCGCCGTCGCCCTGGGCCTCACGGGCGGTGGGATCGCTGCCGTGCTGGTCGGGGCGGATCTCCTGGTCCAGAGTGCGATCGAGGTCGCCCGTATGCTGAATCTCTCCGAAGCCGTCGTCGGTCTGACGCTGGTCGCCGTAGGGACGTCGCTACCCGAGCTCGCCACATCGATCATGGCCGTGGCGCGCCGGCAGAGCGACGTCGCATTCGGCAATATCGTCGGCAGCAACATCTTCAACGTCCTCGGGATCGCCGGCGTGACGGCATTGGTCAAACCGATACCCGTGCCGCAAGAGATCGTGCGCTTCGATATCTGGGTGATGTTGGCGGCTTCGGCCTTGTTGATCCTGTTCGCGGTCACAGGATGGCGGATCGATCGGCGGGGAGGTGCGTTTTTCCTTCTCGCCTATGTCGCCTACTTAGGTGTTCAGGTAGCGGCATGAGCAGGCAAACGGGCAGGTCGTGGTTTCGTGAAGTCAGGCCCGTCGTCGGTCTGGCGTTCGCGGTCATCGGGGCGGTCGCCGCGTCGCAGCTTCGTCACGGTTTCATCGAGCCGCAGGCGGTGACAGCCCTGTGCGAAGACTCCACCCCTCTCTGGTGGTGTCCGCTTCGCATCGATCTGATCGTTTTTCTGCAATGGGGCGGACCGGGTCTTCTGACGATGGCATTGGCCGCCGTGGCGATCGGGTGCCGATCGATCGGCTGGCGGACGACCGTGCCGGCCCTGGCCGGGATGGCGATCGGTGGCGCCGGTCTCGAGCTCTACAACGCCACACTTTCAGCCATCGGCCTCGTGCTGTGCACGTTGCTGCTTGCGGGTGGACGACGACAGACGGACATGGGTGAGACGGACAAGTTCACCCCAGAGCCCGGGCAGCCAGGGAGCTGCGAGAGCAAAACAGCAGGCAGCCCATAGCCACGCTTCCCGGTTGCCGGGATGGTCGATCCCGCCGAGGCCGGCAACGATCAGCAGCCCGGCGATCCAGGCTTCCTCCGCGCCGGTCCTTTCCTGGCTGCCCTTCGCGTCGAAAAGCCACCAGCGGATGACGAACGCTGCGGCGGGCAGACAGAATGCCAGCGACAGGAAGTCGCGGTGACGGCCGTCGGTTGCCAGCAGCAGCGCGACGATGGCGGCCGGCAGCAACACGGCCCACTGCGCGAGGCCGAGGACATCCGTCGCCGTCGCCGTTTTCGCTCGCCGCAGCCGTCGCATCACAGGACCGATCGCGGCTGGACGGTGCGTCCAGCGTGTTCCGGGTTCTGCGACACCAAGCAGATAGACGAGGTACGCGCCTCCGAGAACGCCGCAGACGATGAGATAGGCCGCCCACAGAGCGCCGGTCCAACCGATGGCCAGCGCCGTGGCCTGTACGGCGAGCTGCCAGATCACGATACCTGCCGCGGCTGCCGCAAGACTGGTCGACAGCGCCTTGCGGAAGGTGAGCCGCTTTCCTGCGGCGGTTGCCCAAGCCAGGGACGCAACCGAAAGGACGGCAGTGAACAATGCGGCGAGCGGCCATGACGGCCACTCGCTGACGGGGCCGGTGAGGGGAAATTTGAGATGCCGGTCGGCGTCCAGAATGCCCCAGTAGCCGCCGACCGTGCCCTCCGGCACACGTTTCCACGGCTGGTCGATCGCTTCGATGATGTTGTAGCGGACGCCGTGACTTTCGGCGTTTGCGGCGAAGGTACGAAGGAAGCGCGCTTCGTTGACCAGGCTGGGTTTCGCGACCGCCCGTGTTCGTCCCGCGCTCGGCCAGCCGATTTCGCCGATCTGGATTTCCTTGCCTGGAAAATCGGCATGAATCCTGTCGAGGATCGCTTGGACATGGTCCTGCACCACGTCGATATGGACCGGATAAGGATCGTCCCAATGGGGGAGGATGTGGACCGTCAGGTAGTCGACGGCGTCCGCGACCACCCGGTTGTTCCGCCAGAAATGGGAAATCTCGGCATAGGTAACGGGGTGGTCGGTTCGGGCGGCGACGGTGCGGATGAGGTCGGCCAGCTTTTCGCCGCTCATTTCCCGGCGCAGCAGTACTTCGTTCCCGACGATGACGGCGCGCACCGTCTCCGGATACTGCTCCGTCAGAGAAAGCGCCCGTTCGATCTCTCTCCGGTTCTGATCCGGGTCGGCGCTGATCCACGCGCCGAGCAACACCTGCATGCCTGCCGCGGCGGCGGCGGGTACGACATCGCCCTGCCGGCCGATGGCCGAATAGATCCGGACGCAGTCGGTGTACCGCGAAAGGGTTACGAGGTCCCGCTCGATCAGGCCCTCCGGGACGACAAAGCCATCCTCGTTCGCGGTGAGCGGCGATCCCGCATCGGACGTGGGGGCATAGGACAGGCACTCGAACCGGCCGTCCGGAACGTCCGGAAGCGCGATCGGGCGTCCGAGCCATGCCCATGCGGCGACGGATAACGCGACGGCGACCAGGGCGGCGGGGATCGTGTGGCGCAATGCTGGGTTCATGGCGACGGGGAACTTCCTCGGAAGGCGGTTCGTGCATCCGCCGTAACAACAAGCGTGTTCAAGAAAGGGTCCCCAATCAAATCACCAGGACACATGACGGATACCGAGAATTCAGCATATCCGCCTTGTAGGCAGCGGGCTGCGCGCATAATTAACTACCGTTCCCAGCGGTTCCCTCCTATGGATCCCGACCTTTCGATGTATCGCTTCAGATCGTGTGCCGTCCGGCTCATGGCCGGGGTCCTGCTTGTCGCTTTGGCGCAGCCCGCATGGGCTCGTGAAGCGGGTAACGGTCGGGTTCAGGAAGCCCAGGCGGACGTCGAGAAATCGTCGGAACCGCCCCAGGAGCCCGCTGCCGCCGATCAACCGCCTCTCGCGCCCGATACATCTGCGGTTCAGGAACCTGCCGCCGTACCCCTTGCCGATCCTCACGACGTGGGGTGCGGATGGCTCGGTCGGCGTGTCGTGACGGTTCTGTTGCGCGACGACCTGATTGCCGCGCAAGGGTTCATGGACATCTACACCCGCTTCGACTGTCCGGTTCCGCATCTGGGACTGGCATTCGGATGCAGCGTTCCAGCGGCTGGGTTGGAATCCGCCGAAGCGATGGAGAACCGTGTCGCCGCGTGCTGGAGCGACCCGACGGGCGCTGCAGCGGAGGAACCGCCTCGTCCCCAACCGGCTTCGCCGCCGGCCGAAGCAACGCCGGCACCTGCCGAACAGTCCTGATCTCCCGCGGTCGGCGAAGTCCGCCGACCGCGGGAGATCGAACGATTGGCGGTTCGAGTCGACCGGAGGTCGTTCACAAGCGTTAGGGATGAGTTGGCGGCCGAGCCGCACCGATGAAGGTTCCACCGATGTACAAGATGATTGCCGCGGTCGTCGCGGCGCTGGTCGCCACAGCGGCATGGTACGGTCTGGAACGCACGGTCAATCCGCCTGCGATCCAGCACGGCATCCGTTCACTGTCCTACAGCATCGAGAACGCCGAGAATATCGTACCGAAATCGGACCAGGCGGCCGGGAAGCTGCAACGGATCACGCGCGATCTTTCCACTCTGTCCGAGCGGACGGATGCCATCAGGCTCTATGCGGCTGGGGGGCTGTACCAGCAGGTGCCTGCAATCGCCCGGCGCTACGGAATGTCGGTCACCGTCGGTGCCTGGGTCGGTCCCGACCATGACCTCGACAAGCGTGAGATCGAGGCGGCGATCAGGGCCGCGAATACCAACCCGAACGTCCGCGCGATCGTCGTCGGCAACGAGACGATCCTCAGAAAGGACAAGACGGTCGGTGAACTCATCGCCCTTCTGCGCCAGGTGCGGGCACGAGTGCGCGTACCGGTGACCACGGGGGAGACCTGGGACATCTGGCTCAAATATCCCGAGCTCGCGACCGAGGTCGACTATATCGCCGCACACGTTCTGCCGTACTGGGAAGGCATCCCGGACGGCAAGGCCGCCCAATACGCGCTGGATCGCTATGAGGACCTGCGCAAGGCCTTCCCCGGCAAAAAGATCGTCATCGCCGAGTTCGGCTGGCCCAGCCAGGGCTACAACAACCGTGCCGCCGACACCGGCAGTACGATCCAGGCGAGCGTCATCCGCGCCTTCCTGCGTGAAGCCCAGCACCGCGGTATCGAGTACAACATCATCGAGGCCTTCGATCAGCCCTGGAAGGGAAAGGAAGGCAGCGTCGGCCCCTACTGGGGCATCTACGACGCCGACGGGCGGCCCAAGTTCTCTTTCCAGGGAACGGTCGAAGAGCGCTACTACTGGCCGCGTACCGCGCTTGCCGTCACTCTCGGCTTTCTCGTTTCGCTGGGCGGCCTGTCGCTGCTTCGGCGGGGACCGACCTTCCTCCAGGCCCTCGCGCTCTCGGCGGCGTCGCAGGCGCTGATGGCCGGTGTGGCGATGGCCGCTCTCTACCCGTTCGAAAATTACCTGGACGTCGGTTCGGCCATCGCCTGGACGCTGGGCTTCCTGCTCATGATCCCGCTGACGGTGATGACGCTGGTGAAAATTCACGAGCTTGCCGACGTTACGCTGGGGCGGGAGCCCCTGCGCCTGATCCGCGGTCCGATCAAGCCGCGGCCCGGCTGGGACGTGCCCAAGGTGTCGATCCACATTCCCGCCTATCGGGAAGATCCGGACATGTTGATCGAGACGCTGGACAGCGTTGCGGCGCTGGACTACCCGGACTTCGAGGTGCTGGTGATCGTCAACAACACGCCCGAGGAGGCGTACTGGCGGCCGATCGCCGACCATTGCGAGCGCCTCGGCGAGCGCTTCAAATTCGTTTACCTGCCGAAAGTCGATGGCTTCAAGGCCGGGGCATTGAACGCCGCCTTGCCGCAGATGGCCCCTGATGCCGGGGTGATCGCCATTCTGGATGCCGACTATGTCGTCGAAAGGGATTGGCTGAAAGATCTGGTTCCTGCTTTCGCCGATCCTGCGATCGCGCTGGTGCAGGCGCCCCAGGATCATCGCGACGCCGAGGAATCTCCGTTCAAGTCGGTGATGAACAGCGAATACGCGGGCTTCTTCGACATCGGCATGGTTCAGCGGAACGAGGACAACGCCATCGTCGCGCACGGCACGATGCTGCTGATCCGCCGCGCTGCCTTCGATGCGGTGGGTGGCTGGACCACCGATACGATCACCGAGGACACCGAACTGGGCCTGCGTCTGCTGCGCGGGGGCTATGAAGCGCTCTATACCAACCGCCGCTACGGGCGCGGCATGTTGCCGGACAGCTTCCGGGCTTTCCGGTCCCAGCGTGACAGGTGGGCCTATGGCGCCGTCCAGATCATGCGGAAGCACTGGCGGGCGATGCTCCCCGGCAACCCGTCGCTGTCTGCCGGTCAGAAGTTCCAGTTCGCTGCCGGATGGAGCTTCTGGCTGTCCGACTCGTTCGGCGTGCTGGCAGCGGTGCTGAACCTGATCTGGGTGCCGATGATCCTGTTCGTCGGCGTGCTGATCCCGACCCTGCCTTTCACCATCCCTATCCTGGCGATGTTCGCCGTGAACTTGCTGCACTGCGCGATGCTCTACGGCCTTCGGGTGCGAATCCCGACCGTGCAGATCCTGGGGGCCGGCCTCACGGCGATGAGCCTTCAGATGACGGTGGCGCGCGCTGTGGCGAAGGGGCTCTACCGGGACAATCTCCCGTTCCTCCGCACCGACAAGGGCGGATCGTCGAAGAAGGAGCGCAAGCGGAGACAGAGAACGGCGCGTGAAGAAGCGATCCTCGGCGTCGGTCTGGCGGGGAGCGCCGTGGCTCTCTACCTGACCAACGAGACGGCGATGACCGAGATCAATATCTTCGCCGCCACGCTCGCGGTGCAGAGCATCCCGTTCCTCGCAGCGGTTGCGCTGCTGGTTCTTGAAGCTCTATCCAACGGCTATGGATGGCGCATTGCCCCGGCCGTCTTCAGGCCGAAGCGGGCCATGCTGATCGGCGAGCGGGGTTCGGCGGCGGCATAGCCGCCGGGCCCTTCCTGCTTCATTTCGGCTATCGTGCGATAAAGCCGGGGCTTCCCTCATTCCGAGAGGTTGATTTTCGCGTGCCGACCGTTGACGCGGCCCTATATGTCGAGGCTTGAGTCGGGAACACGACCGAGACTCCAAAAGGGCAGCGTATGAAGGACAACGGCAGCGACGACACCGAAAAGCCACTCCGCAGAAAGAAGCTGACCGTCCGGCAGGCCAAGCTCGCCGACGTTCCGGCGATTGCGGCATTGAGCCGGCGGATCTATGGCCCCGGCCCCTGGCACACCCAGCGGATGGTGCGAAGCCAGATCAACAACTTCGCCCAGGGCCAGTTCGTCGCCGAGTACGAAGGCGAGGTGGTCGGCCACTGCGCGACCTTCATGATCGGTGGCGATGTCGCACTGAAGGACCACGACTGGCATGCGATCACGGCGGATGGCCTCGCGTCCCGCCACGATCCCAGGGGCGACTATCTGTACGGCATGGAGGTCAGCGTCGATCCGCGCTACCGCCGCTTGAGGATCGGCCGTCGCCTCTATGAAGCGCGCAGGCGGTTGTGCGAGCGGCTGGGGCTGCGCGGCATCGTGTTCGGCGGGCGGATGCCCGGCTATGCGCGACGAAGGAAGGCTTATCCCGACCCGGAGGACTATATAAGGGCAGTCGTCGACCGGAAGGTGCGGGATTCGGCGATCGGCTTCCACGTCTCCAATGGATTCGAGCCGATCGGCGTTCTCAAGGAATACGACCCCGACGATCATGAATCCCTCGGCTACGCCACGCATATGCTGTGGCGGAATCCCCTGTTCGTCGAGGAGGAAGGGCCCCGCGGCGTCGAAGATGCCCTGGCGGGAACGGACTCGGTCCGGGTGGCTACCGTGCAGCTTCAGATGCGCGGGCTGAGCGATTCGGCGGAGTTCGAGCGGCAGATCGAATATTTCGTCGATGTCGCGGCCGACTATCGGTCGGACTTCGTCGTCTTCCCGGAGCTGTTGACCCTGCAGCTTCTCTCGATCGAGACCAAGCCACTGCCGCCGATGGAGGGCGTCGCCCGTATCGCCGGGTACACCGACTGGTTCGTCTCGTTCATGAGCGCCCTGGCGATGCGTTACAACATCAACATCATCGGCGGTTCGCACCCGACGCTGGACGATGACGGCGAGATCAAGAACACGGGCTATGTGTTCCTCCGCGACGGCGCCGTCCATCGGCAGGAGAAAGTCCACCCCACCCCGGACGAGGCCTATTGGTGGAACATCAAGGGCGGTGACCGCGTCGATGTGATCAACACCGACTGCGGGCCGATCGGGGTGTTGATCTGCTACGACTCCGAGTTCCCTGAGCTCGCCCGCCACCTCGTCGACCAGGGGGCGACGATCCTGTTCGTCCCGTTCTGCACCGACGAGCGGCGGGGTTATCTCAGGGTCCGCTACTGCTGCCAGGCGCGGGCGGTGGAGAATCAGTGCTATGTCGTGATGTCCGGCGTCGTGGGCAATCTGCCGAACGTCGAGAACATGGACGTCCACTACGCCGAAAGCTGCATCCTGACGCCGTCCGACGTGGCGTTCGCCCGCGACGGCGTGGCGGCGGACACGGCGCCCAACACCGAGATGATCGCCTTCGCCGAGCTCCGCCTTTCCGACCTCCGCGTCGCCCGGTCGATCGGGACCGTCCGCAATCTCAAGGACCGGCGCTTCGATCTCTATCGTGTGGTGTGGAATATGCGGAAGTCGTAGGGACGCGGCTCCGTTCGAGTTGAAGGTCGGTTCAAGCAGCGGAAAGGCGGGTGGTATCGGCTTGTCCCGTACGCGACATTCTGATAACCGAACCGCCTGTCCGCTCCGTCCTTCGGGAACTCACTCCATGCCGAGAGCTTGCGTCGTCGTTCCGACGAAGAACGAAGCAGCATCCATTGCGTCCGTGGTCGAAGAGGTCCGCAAGGGCTTCGTCGGGAGCCGGTATGACGACGTCGTCGTGCTCGTCGTCGACGATTCGACCGACATGACCCGCCAGCGCGCCTTGGAAGCCGGTGCCTTTGTCGTGCGTGGAGATGGCGACGGCCTTGGTGCGGCCATGTTCAAGGGCTTGCGCGCGGCTCTGCTCCAGGACCCAGATGTGATCATGGCGGTCGACGGCGACGGTCAGGCGGATGCAGCGACCGAGATCCCGCGCTTTCTCGAACCGATCGACAAGGACGAAGCCGACTTCGTGCTGGGCTCCCGGTTCATGGAAGAAGGGCTGGTCGACTATCACTACAAGTCCGTAAACCGCTTCGGCACTCGCGTGCTCTCCGGCATGCTGCGCGCTCAGACCGGGCTCGATCTGACCGACAGCCATGGCGGCATCAGGGCGATGCGTCCGGCAGTGGCGGCGAGCCTGGAGATGCTCGGAACCCACACCTATGTGCAGGAGACGATTCTCGACGCGGCCGAGAAAGGCTTCCGCATCGTCGAGATCCCCAGCGCATGGCGGAAGCGGGAGCACGGCAAGTCGCGGGTCGTCGGCTCGATCCCCAAATACGTCTTTTATCCCCTGCCGATTCTGCTGCTCAGATCCGGCCAGCACATTCGCTACCTCTATAGCGCCGGGATCATCTCGGTCATCCTGGCGGTGTTGATCTTCATCGCCATCTTCGTCGAGGAGGGCTTCACCCTCGCTCTCGGCCACCGGACACCGGCGATCATACTGATCGCCCTTCTGGTCTCGACCGGATTGCAGCTCTTCTTCTTCGGTTTCGTCCTTCAGCTTCTCAAGCAGATCAAGAAGATCGTCGACCGGGAGTCGTCCTCCTGGTTGAAGATCGACGTCCCCGTCACCCCCGCCAAGGGAGATCAATCGGCTCGTGATTAACGTCGCCGTCATCGGATTCGGCAAACTCGGCCTCCTGCATGCCGGGACGGTCAGCGGTCTCGCCGGCAGCCGCTTGGCTGTGGCCGTCGACAGCAACAAGACGCTCCTCAATGCGCTCAAAGCCAAGATGGAAGGGACGCGCATCTACACGCGCCACGAGCCGCTGCTGAAGGACGGCGGTATCGACGCGGCGTTCATCGCGACGCCGACCGGGACCCATGTCGATATCGCTCTGGATTGCGTGGAGCAGGGCATCCCGATCTTCATCGAAAAACCGCTGGCACTTTCGGGCGAGCAGGCCCGGCCCCTCGTGGAGGCGCTGGAAAAACGCCCGGTCGCCAATATGGTCGGTTATATGGGCCGCTATCTGGACACCTTCGCCAAGGCGAAGGAGATTGTCGACAGCGGCGTCCTCGGGCCGCTCGAAATGCTGCGTTGCTCGATGTATATCGGCCAGCTTTTCAAGGCCGGAAAGGGTTGGCGGTACGACAAGGGCGTGTCCGGCGGCGGTGTTCTGATCACCCAGAACTCCCACGTCATCGACAAGCTGGTGTGGATGTTCGGAGACGTCGACTGGGTCAGCGGCCAGACGAATTCGCTCTACTCGACCGAGGTCGAAGACCACGCCCATGTCTTCTTCGCTTTCCGGAATGGCCTCCGCGGTTTCATGGACGCATCGTGGTCGGAGCGACACTACAGGACCCCGACCATCGCGATCCATGTCCAAGGGCGAAATGGCACCCTCGACGTCGACGACGACAGCGTGCGTCTTTTCCTCGACGCCAAGTCCGATGCCTATGCCGAAGGCTGGAGCGAGTGGCGCAAGCCCGATCTCTACCGCAGCGTTCCGTTCGACATCGGCGGCCCGCAATACACGCTCCAGGCGGAAGAGTTCCTGACGGCCGTCCGGGGCGGCCCTAATCCGGCGAGCGACGTCCGATCCGCCTATGCCGTCCAGTGCGTCATCGATGCCGCCTATATGTCGGCGGAACGTAACGGGGCGCCGATCCGCATCGCCGAGGTGATGGCATGACGACCTCTCCGCTCGTGCCGCTGGTCATGGGGCACAACGCTTTTTTCGGCGTGGATCATCTGTCGGCCCAGCGTGGCGCGGCTCGGGCGGCGAGCTTCGCCGATCCGATCCGCATCCTCGACGTCATCCGCGACGGTCGGGCACTCGGCGCCCAGGGCATGATGATGTCGACCCACGACCGGGCGGCCGGCCTGTGCGATCTGATTCGCAGCGATGCGGCGCTCAGCGCCGATCTCAAGGTCTATCCGCTGCTGCCCTATGCCCAGAAGTACGTGACGCGGGCGAACGAGGTGGGAATGGTCAACGTCGTCCTCGACTCGCTCAAAGGCACCAGTTTCTCCGACAAGATGTCGCTGTTCCTGCAGGGAAGCCGCGGCGTTCTGGCTCGCGACGTGAACAGCGTGTTGGGTGCCTTGATCCGCCTGGAGCTGAAGCCGTTCCGCGGCCTTCAGATGCCTGCGGTGTTCCTTCACGACGCCTTCACCGACCTCGCGTTGGGCCTCGGCCTCAAGGACATCTTCGAGTTCTACATGAGTGAGCTCGACAGGGCGCACGGTGCCGTCGGCGCCTTCGCCACCAAGAACCTGCCGATGCTGCTCGAACGCTTCGATGCATGGGGCCTGCCGACGCCGACGGTGATGACGCACTTCAACAAGATCGGCTTCCATATGAACCCGTCGCGCGAGGACTGTGAGGCCGCCGCCGCAAAGTATCCCGCCCACATCATGGCGATGGGCACGCTCGCTTCAGGTTTTCTCAGGCCTGAGGAAGCCTACGGCTATCTGGGTGGGGTCAAAGGCATCGAGTCCGTCGTGGTCGGCGTCTCGTCCCGCGCCCACGCGGAGCAGACCTTCGCCGCGATTCGAACGCATATGCCGGTGATGACCGGTAATACGGTGGGCGCCGTCTAAGCGTGGATTGTGAGCGTTATCGTCGCTAGCCGCAAAGCCGGCCTTAGCGTGTGCTCACTTCAGCTGAAATCTCCTCTCTCGAAAGGGTAGATACCGCCCGATATCCTTCTGACGTGTTCCTGGAAAATCTTGTTCGATCCGCCGAGCGTCATGTTCAGGAAATGCTCGAATTCCGTGCGGGTCGTGAAGATCTTCTGTCTGTCGAATATCTTGGTCCTCAGAAAATGAAGGAAGACGACATTCTCCAGTTCCTGTGGATGTTGCTGGTCGGCTTTCGGGTCGTTGGGAAAGTTGAAGCGGATCGGTAAGGGCCGTGTCGGGATTCCCAGGTCGGTGCATGTCAGGGGTAATGAGACCTGAGGGGCCAGCCAACTGCCGAAGATCTCGGCAAGTGACGGACGTATCTGTAGGTCGCGTTCGATAAAGTCTTTCAAGAGCCTCGGCGGTCCCGCCACCATGCCATAGTTCACATAGAAGGGCGCCTGGGGTGGGGCATCCTTGCCCTCCAGGTTATATCGGTAAGGTCGCTTCATCTCCCTGCCCAGTATGCTTCGGGCAAGGTCGGGCCAGTCGGTGTCGGGGTCTCGCTCGCTTCGGCCGGGCCAGCGGTAGTGATAGTGGGCAATGACGCCGGCCAAGGCCGGCTCGGCCATAAGCTCCCGACAAAGATCATCGATCGGTCGAAGAATTGTGACGTCGGCGTCGCACATGATGGCGATGTCCGCATCATCTCGGATCAGCTCGAAGCGGCGATCGCCTTGCGCCGCATAGCCGTGTTCGGCGAACGCCTCCACAGACGCCCAGCTGACGTCGATATTGGCGAAGTACGGGGCCCAGACGTCTGGAAGGGGGGAGATTTCGTCGTCGCCGAAGACGGCTACCAGCCGGGCCTCGCGACAGGCGCCGCCCAGGGCATTGAGACAAAGCCGGAAAAAGGCGATCTGGGAAAAAAAAGCGTCGTTGGGGCTTCCGCAGATCAGGAAATCAAGCTTCATCATGTTTCCGTTTCGGGGCATCAACGTCATGATCCCCATGAAGGGCATGCGTTTCCGAGCGAGCCTGTCGTTCGCTACAAGAAACGCCGCACTGCATAAAGTTATGTTTGTTATGTTCATGCCACAAGCAACCGATACGCAAGGGCAGTCTGGATGACGCAACTTCGAGGAAGGCGTTTGAGGGACGGCGATGCGCGCGGAATATGAATAAGAAATCAATTCTCGATCTGGCGATTTTCGGTGGTTCTCCCCTTTTCTTGAGTCCGGTCCATGCCAATCGCCCGAATGTTGGTGATGTCGATCATTTCTTCACGTCGGCGACATCCATTTTCAAGAACAGAATATTGACCAACAACGGGCCGCTAGCTCGTGAGTTGGAGGAGAAGTTGTGCCGTTATCTGCGGGTGAGAAACTGCATTCTGACGGCCAATGGTACGTCGGGTTTATCTATGCTGATAAAGGCACTTGACCTTAAGGGTGAGGTGATCATTCCCTCATTCACATTCATTTCCACGGCCCATGCACTCATGTGGAGTGGGATCCGTCCGGTCTTTTGTGATGTCGATCCTGTTACCTGGAGTCTGGATGCCGGCGCGAGCATTTCTTTAATTTCGGAGCACACCACCGCCATCATTGGAACGCATATCTGGGGTCGAGCCTGCGACGTCGCTCGGCTTGAAAATCTCTGCGCAGAGCGCGGAATTCACCTCCTGTTCGACGCAGCGCATGCATTCGGCTGCACATATCGCGGGGAGCCGATTGGGCGGTTCGGAACCGCGGAAGTGTTCAGCTTTCATGCGACGAAGGTGTTTCATACGTTCGAAGGGGGCGCCGTCACCACCGACGACGATGCGCTTGCCGAACGACTGCGCAAGCTGCGGAACTTCGGTTTCGGCGATTACGACCGTGTGGACATGCTCGGCACCAACGCCAAGATGTCAGAGATCCATGCTGCGATGGGCCTCGCCAATCTCGCCTCGATCGAAACGACGATAGACCGATGCCGGTCGGTCTGGGAGGAGTATCGGACCGCGCTGAATGGCGTGCGAGGTCTCACCGTGTACGCGCGCTCTGATTCCGAAAAATCCAACTACCACTATGTCGTTGCCGAAATTTCTCAGGCCGAATTTGGTCTGAGCAGAGACCAGCTCGTCGACGTTCTCCATTCCGAAAACATATATGCACGCCGTTATTTCTATCCAGGATGCCATCGGGCCGAGCCTTACCGGTCGCTGTTTCCGGGTGCGGAAGCGGGATTGCCACAGACGCGTGAAATCGGAGAGCGGGTCATCGTTTTTCCCGGCGGTGCGAGTATGGAAGCGTATGACGCGGCGCAAATCTGCGCTCTGATCCGTTTCGTTGCCGACAAAGCCGAGGAGGTCGCATCGTCGCTCGCAGTCAAGGACGGTCATGGTTGAGCAGGCGCGTATGACGCGCTACTGCGAACAGTATTACTCGGAGAGACCGCGGGCGGTCGGCGGCACCAGTTATCTCGCCCAAGTTGGCCATACGGTTCTGGGAAAGCCGATCGACGACGGTCAACGCGATAGCTTGGTCGATCAGATCCGCGATCTCCTCGACCTCGACCCGAATGATCACCTGCTGGACCTATGCTGCGGCAATGGTCTGTTTACTTGCCGTCTGGGCCTTACATGCGAGGACGTCGTCGGCATCGATGTTTCGTCAAGCCTGTTGGAGATCGCCAGAGCCGCGCATTCCCGAGAGAATATCTCCTACTATAAGGGCGATATTCTGGATCTCGATCTGGCTTCTTTGGGCGTGAAGTCGGCTGGTGGGTTCAACAAGATCCTGATGTATGCGGCTCTCCAGCACTTCAACTTGGACCGCTTTGAAGACATTCTTCGGTTCATGACGGGCGTTGCCGCCCCAGGGTTCGTGATTCTTATCGGATTCGTTCCCGATCGGGACAAGAAGTGGCGGTTCTACAATTCGCCGCGCCGCAAGATCGCCCATGTCTTGCGTGCTCTGAGCGGCCACGAGCTGTTCGGGACCTGGTGGCGGAAGGAATACATTCAGGGGATCTGCGGCCGGCTCGACCTCGAATGTTCGTTCCATGAATTGCCCGAAGGGCTTCACGCCTCGACCTACCGGTTCCACATTCGGATCACCCGACAGGATCAATGAGAGTTGGCCAGCCGAATTCGATGATGGTTTCTGATTTGGGCGCGGGTGGCATCATAGGCGGTGTCTTTGCTCTCGAAGCTCAGCCCCCGGGGTCTCCGCGCCAGTCGGTCTTGTCGGCCTGGACCGACGGAGCTGCGGCGATAGCGCTGTTTCATAATGCACGGAGCGCGGTTCGCCACGCTGTGAGGGACTTCGGCAGGCGCCGGTTCTGGCTTCCCGCCTATGTCTGTCCCGAGCTCGCCTGCTCGGTGCAAGGTCTGGATGCCGAAATTCACTACTACCCGGTCGGTGGAACGCTGGAACCCGACACCGGCTTTCTGGCCGACGAACTAGAGGGTGGCGATGTGGTTCTCGGCATCAACTATTTCGGCCGATCTGCCGTCGAGTCGTGGCGCGATCTAATTGACGAGGTCGAAGGAGTCCTGTGGATAGAAGACTGTGCTCAGGCATTGAGTACGGGGGGTGAGCACTACGGAGATATCAGGATCTACAGTGCCAGAAAGCTCATGGGGGCACCGGACGGGGGTGTGCTCGTTGACGTCCATGGAAAGCTGACTCCTCCCGACCTCGTACCGCTTCTGCAGGACGACTTCGTCGAGCCGTATCGGTTGCGCAGGGCGGATGCCGAGGGCCGAATGCGGCCTCAATGGTTTCAGGCATTCCGGGCCGCGGAGTTGGGCATGGTCGCCGGAAATGAGGCGATGTCAGCCATGTCCGAGGCGATCCTGAATGCAGCCGATATCGGGCCGATGATCGACCGGCGGTCGGAAAACTACAGCTATCTCCACAATGAACTCGGTGAAGTGGCGTTGTTCCGGGATTCTCCGCGAGGATGGGCGCCGCTCGGCTTTCCCATGGTGTCTTCGCGCTGCGATGCCCTCTGTGCCTTCTTGGCGGACCGGCTGATTTTTGCGCCTCGGCATTGGCCTGCACTGCCATGTCCGGGCGACCGCTTCCCGACAGAACATCGACTCTCGACTGCGTTGGTCACGTTGCCGTGCGACCAACGCTACGGCTTGGCAGACATGGAAAGGGTGGTCGCAGCGGTTAAGGCGTTCGCGCCTTGACGCATCCTTATGCCTCGCGCGCCTATGCTCAGGCCCTAGCCGGTGAGGGCTCGATTATCCATGTTTCGGAGCTCGACACCTGGGCGATTCCCCGCCAGGTCGCAGGCACGGACGAGTGGGATGCTCAGATGCCGTATCCCTTTTCGCCAATTGCGCGCCCATGCTCCGGCGTTCACCTGCGGAATACGCTGAAAGAACAGGGAATCGTCTCACTCGTCGGCGTCACCGATGCGCTTGATGACGGCTGTGATTGGTATCCGGCCGTCTTCGATTTCGTGCGTCCGTACAAGGATCACTACGTCATCGACCGGGATCATGCGCCGGTTCAAGTGTCGCGGCACCATCGTTACGAGATACGGAAATCCGACAGGATCTGTGAGACCGGTATCGTGTCGCTGCCGGATCGAATCGATGAGTGGTGCGCTCTTTACGACA
>PBKC01000054.1 GCA_002721365.1 Rhodospirillaceae bacterium
CCGGCAAGGCGCTGACCACCGGCGGTTCGCCGCGCTATCGCATCTACCGCACCGCCGACGGTCGCTTCGTCGCCGCGGCGCCGCTCGAACAGAAGTTCTGGGAGGCGTTCTGCGCCGTGATCGACCTGCCGGCGCCGCTTCGTAACGATGCCGCCGACCCGGAAGCCACGGGCGCGGCGGTCTCACGCATCATCGCGGGCCGCTCCGCCGAGGAATGGACAGAGCGTTTCGCCGGCGTCGACTGCTGTGCGACGATCGTTGCGAGCCTCCAGGAAGCCCTGGCCGACCGGCATTTCCGCGCCCGCGGCCTGTTCGACCGTGACCTGTCGGCGGATGGGCGCGCAATCCCCGCCCTTCCCGTCCCTGTCGTCCCGCCCTTCCGGAGCGAGGAGATTGCCGAGGGCTACCCGGAGCTCGGCGAAGCGGACGCCGATTATCTGCCGAGAGAGGAATAGACCGCCGATGCGCGCATTGCTCGTCAGGGAGCATGGCGCTCCCGAAAGCCTGGTCATCGAGGACCTGCCGACACCGGAGCCCGGCCCCGGCGAGGTACTGGTCGACGTCCGCGCGATCGGCATCAACTATCCCGACCTGCTGGTGATCGGCGGCAAGTATCAGATTCTGCCGCCACGCCCCTTCATTCCTGGCAAGGATCTGGCAGGCGTGGTCCGTGCAGTCGGCGACGGCGTCGTGCAATGCCGGCCGGGCGACCGGGTGATGGCCCAGGTCGAGCACGGCGCCTATGCCGAGCAGGCCGTCGTCCCGGAGGCACAGTGCTTCGTCATCCCCGGCAGCATGAGCTACGAGCAGGCGGCGGCGATGAGCCTCGTCTACCAGACGGCCCATTTCGCCCTGATCGACCGCTGCAATTTCAAGGAAGGCGAGACCGTGCTGGTCAACGGCGCGGCCGGCGGTGTGGGGCTGGCGGCGGTCCAGCTCGTGCGCGGAATGGGCGGCCGGGCGCTGGCCGGCGTGATCGACGATGACCAGGCCAAGCTGGTGCGCGAGAACGGCGCCCACGCCGTGATCGATCTGAGCCGCGAGAACCTGAGGGAATCGCTCCGCGAGCAGGTGCATGCGGCGACCGACGGCCGCGGCACCGACATCGTCCTCGATCCGGTGGGCGGCGAGGTGTTCACGGCAAGCCTCCGCGCGATGGCGTGGCGCGGCCGGCTCTGCGTGATCGGCTTCACCTCGGGCGAAATCCCGACCCTCAAGGCGAACTACCTGCTGGTGAAGAACATCACCGTCAGCGGGCTGCAGTGGAGCGACTACCGCGACCGCGACCCGGCCTGGGTGCGGCGGGTGCAGACCGACCTGTTCCGCCTGTTCGAGGCCGGTCGCATCGACCCGCGGGTCATGGCCACCTATCCGATGGAGCAGGCCGCGACGGCACTGAACCTGGTGAAGAAGGGACAGGTTCGCGGCAAGGTGGTCCTCACCACGGGGCAGTAGCGGCGGCGGGTGAGAGCCCGCAGCCCCGGATTGCGCTCACGCCATCCGGGCTACGGCGAAGGAGCGTCATCGCGAGGCCCGAAGGGCCGTGGCGATCCAGAGTCCGCAGCGCCTGAGGCATCGGCCGCCCTCTGGATCGCCGCGCTCCCTGCGGTCGCTCGCGATGACGTGTGAATTGGCTTAAACGCTACTTGCCGGCCTGCTGGGCTGCCCGCAGTGCCTGGATCTCGGCGTTGAGCTGATTGATCTGCTGCTGCAGCACCATGATCTGTTGCGTAAGCCGCATGTCCATCTCGGAGGCGTCTTCGGTGACCTCCTTGATCTCGAGCTGGCCGCGGCTGTTGAGCTGAATCCCCGGGCTGTCGCTGCCGAAGCTTTCGAGCGGCATCGCCGACACGGCAGGGATCGCCAAGGCGCCGGTCACGACAGCCAAGGCCGCCATCCGCATCGGCCGGATCAGAACGCTCCGTTTCATTGTCTCTTCCCCTCATCATGGCATCCGCGCGATGCCGTTGCTGATATCGACAATGTTAGCGGACGAGGGTGGCGCGGCAATCACAACACGCAACAGTGACTTCCGGTGAGACCGTCCTGGCCGGAATATAGAGGGCGGGAGCCCGTCTCGGCCCCCGCCTCTGTCGCCGGATCAGTGGTGATCGTGCATGGAATGGCCGTCATGCATCCCGGCCCCGTCGCCCATCGCATCATGGACCGGTGCCGTAACCGACACAGCGCCCGCCTTGGCGAACGTGAGGGTCAACGAAACGCTGGTGCCTTTGGCCAGCGGCTCGTGGAGACCGATCAGCATGACATGAAAGCCGCCAGGGGTGAGTACGACCTCTCCCCCCGCAGGAACGTCGATGCCATCAAGCCGACGCATCGCCATCACACCGTCCTTCATGCCGCTTTCATGAAGCTCGACGGCATCGGCCACCGGCAACTCCACGCCGACCAGCCGATCGTCGACCGTCCCTTCATTGCGAACGGTGAAGAACGCGGCTCCCGGTTGCGAAGCCGTCAATGTGGCCCGAGCCCAGACGTCTTCCACGACGATTCCGGAGGACTCCGACTGCGCTGACGCAGGTGTGGACACCGCCAGCATCAGAACCGGCGCGAACAAAGCGATCAGAAGACTTTTCATTGTCCTACCTCCCTCAGAATGCGTACTGCCAGCCAGCGGTAACTTGATAGTCCGTCTGCATCTGCGGACCGTTCAGATCCTGATAGACCGGCATCCCGAACTCGATGGCGAGCCGGTGACCGCGGAACGACCCGTTCTGCGCAACGAGATTGACGCCGAACAGGACGTCGAGCCGGTCGCCGCCATAATTGGCAGGGTCGGCCGTCTGCACCGGCGCGACGATCCGGGCGTCCTGCCCTTCGATCTTGCCGGTACGCTCGCCCGCCAGCCGCAGCGACGTGCTGATCCACGGCGCCCAGCGATAACTCGCCCAGGCGGTCAGCCGGTGGATGTCGCCCAGCCGGTAACCTTCATCGTTCTTGCCGAGGCGCATCGTCGCCCGGTACTGGGCGCCCCAGCCGAACTCGCCGCTATGCCCGGTATAGGTGATGCCGGGCAGGAGATCGAAAGTCCCCGATCCGAGCTGCATCGCGTAGGGCACGCGGAGCACGGGCCGAGCGCCGTTCGGCGCCAGCACGTCGTCGGTCTTGTCCAGCCGTCCCGTCGGCAGGCCGAGGCCGACATTGAGATGCAGGTGGTTGACGCCGTCATCCCACAGCCGCACCAGTCCGGCGATCGACGTGTCGCCGAGCCCCTTGGTTCGGGTCGTGAACGTGCCAAGCACATTGGTTCCCGCGCCGCCCTGGAAGGTGATGTGGTCCATCGACTTCACCAGGTACTGCGCCATGCCCATCAGCGTCAGCCAGTCATTGGGGGCGTACATGGCGCCGAACATATGCATGTCCATCGTCATGTCGGTGGGCACCACCCGAAGAAACGGCGGCTGGCCGGGCTGGCCGAAGAAGGGGTTGGCGATCGTGGTGGCGATCTCTTGGGGACTGACCTCGCGCCGGCCGATCCGGTTGCCCTCCATCACCATCCGCATGAAGCGGTAGGAGAGCATCCATTCGCCTTCGTGGTGCATGTGATCGCCCATGACGCCGATGGGCGCGTGGCTGTCGGCGTTGATGGGCGCGACGCCGTCCCCGGACAGCGCCATGCCCGCAACGGAAGGAGTCTCGTCGTCATGGCTTTCATGGGCGAAAGAAGGCCCAACCACGAGTACGGACGCCAGCAACGCGCCAACGGTGCGCATGACTTTGGGTAACATTGATGTACTCCGCTTACGACGAGGCGCACGCCTCAGGCGGAGGCGCCCCATTCAACCGTTGAAACTGGAAATTGTCAGCCGTTCAGACGGAGCGGAGAGGAGGAGCGCGTGCCGCGAAGCCTTCGCGGCGGACCTGGACGGGGAGGAAGTCCCTTCCGGCCGAGGGTCCGAGGCGGAGCCAAGCGGCAGGCAGGTCCAGCGCAACGATGACCGGAGTGAGCGCCGGACTCGGTTGGAACGCCGCACAAACCAAGCAATGCCAGCAGGCATGCTGGCGTGGAACCGAACGCGATCGATCGTCCGAAGCCGGAACGACGATCTCCTTCGGGCCCTCGGCGGTGCACAGCGAAAGGACGAAGCCTTCGCCGTCGGCGGCCGTCGCAAGGCCGGGCAACCACGGCGTCGAGACACTTTGAAGGAAGAGCGTCAGCAGGCACAGCCATGTCAGCCATAGCCGTTTGGTCGTGCCGTGCGCCCGTTTCATGATCGCGTCTTTAGCAGCCCGGACGAAATACTGCCAGCCGCGTCATCGTTTACGACCCGCCAAATCGAGCGGGGCCCTGAACCAAGGCGCCCCGTGCCAGGACCGGCACGGGGCGCGTCAGGAACTAAGCGGCGGGCGTGAAGGCGGTGAGGATATTGGGCTGCGCGTTGGCGATGCTGAGCGTGAGGATGCTGAGCTGCTGCTTCGCTTGCTGCGCCTGCAGGCGGGTCGCTTCCCGTCCCAGATCGGCATCGACGATCGAACCCAGCCCCTCCTGCACCGCATCGGAGATCGCGGTCGAGAAACGGTCCTGAGCCCCTAGCGCACGGACATCCGCCCCCAGCCCGCCGAGAGCGGATCCGACGCGCTGAATAGCGGAATCGATCACGCCGAGGGCACTCGCTGCATCGCCCGGCGTCGCCAGCGACGCGGCATCGAGAGCATCGGCGACATCGGTTTCGAGGTCCTGTGCCCCCAGCGACAGCGTCCCGCCTTCGGTGTCCGAAATGACGCCGAGATCGTTCGCTCCCGCCTGAAGAAGGTTGCGGCCGTTGAAGTTCGCATTGTCGATGAACGCCCGGACCTGCCCCACGGCGTTACGGAAATCCTCTTCAAGCAGCGCCTGCTGCGACTCCGAGTTGCCGGGGCTCGCGGCCGAGATCGCCTTGGCGCGAAGATCGGTGAGCAGGTTGGAAACCTCGGTCGCGCCTGCAAGCGCCACCTGCCCCACCCCGCGACCGTTCGCGATGCCTTGCTGGACGGCGGCGATGCTCTTGAGTTCCGAACTCGCCCCTTCGCCGATGACGAAAGAGGACGCGTCCGTCAGCGCGTTGAAGACCTGAAGCCCGGTCGCCACGCGATTCCGCGTTGCGTCCAAACCTTCATTGGTAGCGCCGAGATTCCTGACCGACAGCGCCGCCGCCGGATTGGTATTCACCGAGTTCACGGGCATGCTGCCCTCCCTCGCCGGTGGATGTCTTCCAGTTTTCTACTCTAGCAAAAGTGGAGAAAAGGTGCCAACCGGGATGCACTCACAGTTCAGTGAGATTCTCTCCTTGGGCTCGCCCATGTCCAGCCGCCATGATGGCTGCAAAAGACAAACGGGAGGAAATCGGAATGAACGTCGCGGCAGCGATCACCGGCGCCGTTGGTCTGGCGCTCGGCTTCGTCATCGGCGGGCTGGTGAACGATGGCACCGCCACCCCGCCGGAAACCAACGGCCCGGCCACGGCAACGACCGTCGACCAGCCGGCGGCAACGCATGAGAAGGTCAGGCTGAGGATCGCCAGCACGGCGCCGACGACGCTGCCGGTGATCGGCAGCCATGGCAAGCGGCTGGAAGAGCTGGTGAGCACCATGTCCGGCGGCGATCTGGAAGTCCGCCTGTTCGAGCCAGGCGCGCTGGTCCCGGCGCTGGAAGTATTCGACGCGGTGTCCTCCGGGTCGGTCGACGGTGGCTGGTCGGTTTCCAGTTACTGGGCCGGCAAGGTCCCGGCACTGCAGTTCTTCAACTCGGTCCCCTTCGGCCCGGAGACGGCCGAGCAGTTCGCCTGGATGCGCTATGGCGGCGGCCGCGAGCTCTATGAAGAGATCTATCACCGCTACAACATCCACCCGCTGGTCTGCTGGTTCATTCCTCAGGACGGATCGGGATGGTTCCGCAAGCCGATCGATTCGCTGGAAGACTTCCGCGGCCTCAAGATCCGGTTCCTCGGCCTCGGCGGGCGGGTGCTGGAGAAATTCGGGGCATCCACCCAGCTTCTCGCTGGTGGCGACATTTATCCGGCGCTGGAACTCGGCACCATCGATGCGGCCGAGTTCTCAATGCCGGTGATCGACGAGCAGGTCGGCTTCCAGGAAGTCGCCAAGCATTACTACATGCCCGGCTGGCACCAGTCGGCCAGCATGGGTGAGGCCATCTTCAATCTCGACCGCTGGAATGCGCTCGGCGACCAGTACCGGGCGATGCTGGAGACGGCATGCGGCGAAAACAGCCTGGACGCCATCGCCTATGGCGAGGCCATCCAGGCACCGGCGCTGCGGTCGCTGGAGAAAGACGGCGTCACGATCCGTCGCTGGCCGCCCGAGATCCTGGACGCGTTCCGCCAGGCCTGGCAGGAGGTCGTCACGGACGAGGCGAAGGCCGACCCCGACTTCGCTCGCGTCTGGGAAAGCCTCAGCGCGTTTCGCCAGGACTACGCCCTGTGGCGGCAATACAGCCGGCTTGATTGAGCATCCGTTAAATTGGTGGTTGAAGGAATACGGAGAAGATCAGTCTCGCCACAGATCGTAGATTCATCCGTTCAGCCATGGCCTAATGTCCATTAGACAAGCCGACGCGGAGAACGGCGAATGGACGACGAACGCGTGACGACCATGCTGGATCCCGAGCTCGAATTCTTCGGGCCGGTCTCCGATCGACCGCAGCATCCGATCACGCCGGACACTTATCCCCACGGTCAGGTCCTTCGGGAACTCGGTGGCGAGTGGGACGAGGCCGAGCAGGCATGGCGCTTTTCGAAGCACGACCGGCCGGCCAGCCTCGACGACCTCATGGCCCGCCACCCGCCGCCGCCCCGAGGCCGGGGACCGGCTTACTGGTCTCGCTACCGTTGGCTCGAACAGCGTCTGCTCGAGCAGCCGAGCACGATGCCGGAGCACGAACTGCTGGAACTGCTGCTGTCGTTCAGCGTGCCGCTGAGCAATGCCGAGGGCCTCGCGCCGGCCCTGATCGCCCGCTTCCGCTCCTTAGGTGCCGCAGTCGCCAGCCCACCACAGCGACTCCTGGAGTTCGACAAGGTCAACCACCATTCGGTGATCCTGTTCCGGCTGGTCCGCGAGCTCGCGATCCGTCTGGCCAAGGAGAACGTCGTCGAGCGGCAGGGGGTCGACGGCAAGAACCTGATGGCGTATCTGCGGACGGCGATGGCGAACGAGACCGAGGAACAGCTTCGCATGCTGAGCCTCGACACCAAGAATCAGCTCATCGCCGACGACATACTGATGCACGGCGATGCCGACAGCATTCCCCTGCGTCCCCGGAAGGTCGCCAAGCGGGCGCTGGAGCTCGATGCGACCAAGGTTATCCTGGTGCACAATCATCCCTCCGGCGATCATAAGCCGAGCAAGGAAGACATCCAGATGACCCGGCGCATCAAGACGGCACTGTCCCATCTGGGCGTGACGTTGAGCGATCACATCATCATCGGCCGCAGCGGCAGCACGAGCTTCCGCGAGAGCGGGAACCTCTAGCACTCTTCGACCGCGAGAGCGGGCGGCGCGCTGACATCGGCGCTGTCCCCCGCCGTCAAAAAGCCGTCACCGCCGCCCGAACGACAGGCCGCGTTTCCCTTACCAATCCGTATGGTTCGGCCAATCGTGCGGCAAGGGACGATCTCCAATTATCCGCTGCAGCGATCGCCACGTGCGACAGCGCGGTAACAAGAGGAGATCAAAGGCAATGAAGTACCCCACAGTTCTTCCGTCACTCGTCGCCGTTCTCGTTTCGGTCGGATATGTCGGCGCCGCCGCGGCGGACACCGGGCAGGATGACGCGAAAGAAGCGGCGCTGGTTCTGTCCGCGAAGACCTCGATCGCACAGGCGGTGGAAACCGCCGCCCGCCAGACCGGCGGACAGCCGCTCAAGGCCTCCCTCGAAAAGGACAACGACGCCTTTACCTACGAGATCGCCGTCGTGGCCAAGGACAAGGTGGTCGAGGTCATGATCGACCCCGCGTCGGGCAGAGTCCTCCAGACCGAGAACGAAGGTTTGATCGAGAGGCTTCTCGACGGCGAATCCGACAACGAACTGGCCGGTCTGTTAAAACTTCCGACGACACTGTCGGATGCAATCGCGACGGCGGAGCAGGACATCGGCGGCAAAGCGATCGAAGCCGGCATCGATGACGAAAATGCCGTCCCGCTGTTCGAGATCGAAGTGGCGAAGAACAACACGATCAAGCGTGTCTATGTCGACGGTACGAGCGGCGAGATCGCCGCCGGCCCTGCCGATGAGGATCGGGACTGACGGTTGGCGAACTGGCCCGCCGAACCGGTCGGGCCAGTCTCACGCACTCGGATCGGGCCATCCGAGGCTCGGACATCACATCGCACAAACGATGAGGCCGTTGCGATGAAGCTGCTTTCCCAAGCCAGTTATGACGCCGCCGACCTGGAAGACGACTTCAAGGCGACCAATAAGGTCGCTCAGGTCACTCTGGCGTTCTGGATCATGAAGATCTGCGCCACCACTGTCGGCGAAACGGGCGGCGATCTTCTGTCGATGACGCTGAACGTCGGCTACGCAGCCAGTTCCGTCATATTGGTCGGGCTTTTCCTGGTCGCTCTCGCCGCGCAGATCAAAGCCAAATCGTTCCATCCGTTTCTGTACTGGACGGTCATTCTGGCGACGAGCACGGCCGGGACGACGATATCGGACTTTATGGACCGTTCGCTCGGCCTCGGCTACGCCGCCGGCTCGGCCATCCTCGCCTCCCTGCTGGTCATTGTCCTGGTGAGTTGGAGGATCAGCGTCGGATCACTTTCCGTCCAGCACATCCGCGAACCAAGGGTGGAGATGTTCTATTGGACGGCAATCCTGGCGTCGAACACCCTGGGAACGGCGCTCGGAGATTACCTCGCCGACAGTTCCGGGCTCGGCTTCGGGTTGAGCAATCTGATCATCACCGGCGCCATCGCCGCAATCGCCCTCGCCTATTTCTTCACGCCGATCTCGCGGACATGGCTGTTCTGGGGTGCCTTCGTTCTTACCCGCCCCTTCGGTGCAACTATGGGCGATCTCCTTACGAAGAGCCCGGATCAGGGCGGGCTGGGATTCGGAACCATCGGCGCCTCCGCGGTGCTCATTTCGGTTCTGATCGCGATGATCTTCTTGACGTCGCGACGTGACGAAAGTTCCCGGTCGCCAGGGCTGTCCGAAACGAATCCGTCAATCTGACCGGCGGTCCATGCCCGAGCTCGAATAGGATCGGGCTCGGGCGACGAACTTCGAGCCTCCATCCCTCGAAAGCATCCGATGAAGATACTTTTGATCGAGGACGACACAGAAACCGCCGCCTATGTCGCAGGCGGGCTGAAAGAACACGGGCATACGGTGGATCAAGCCGCGACCGGACGCGACGGTCTTTTCCTGGCGGCCGGCGAGGCCTACGACGTGCTGATCGTCGACCGGATGCTCCCCGAACTCGACGGCCTCGCGTTGGTGAAGACGATCAGGGGAGCGGGCATCAAGACGCCGGTTCTGTTCCTTACGACATTGGGCGGCATCGACGATCGTGTCGAAGGTCTGGACGCCGGTGGCGACGACTATCTGGTCAAGCCTTTCGCCTTCGCCGAGTTGCTGGCGCGGGTCAACGCGCTGGCCCGCCGGCCGCCCGCGGCCTCGGTCGAATCGGCACTGCGCGTCGCCGACCTCCATATGGACCGGCTATCGAGGACGGTGACCCGTGGCGGCTCGCGGATCGACCTGCAGCCCCAGGAGTTCAAGCTGCTGGAATACCTGATGCGGCATGCGGGGCGGGTCGTCACCAGGACCATGCTTCTCGAGAATGTATGGGAGTTTCATTTCGATCCCCGGACCAGCGTCGTAGAGACGCATATCAGCCGCCTGCGCACGAAAGTCGACCGCCCGTTCGATACCGAGCTGATCCATACCATTCGTGGCGTGGGGTATTGCGTCCGTGCACCCGATTAGGATCGTTCGAACCACGGGCTTCCGGCTGGCCGTTCTGTTCGGCGGCCTTTTCAGCCTTTCGGTGCTGGTCCTGTTCGCGGTGATCTACTGGACCACCAGCCGGGCACTGCACCAGCAACTGGAGACAGCGATCGAGCAGGAAGCGCATGCCCTCGCCGAGCATCATCTGGCCGGCGACGTCGCCGACCTAACCCGGAGCATCGAAGAGAGACTGAAGTCGCAGCCGCAGGCGTTCTACCTGCTGCTCGACCCGGAAGAACGGAAGGTCACCGGGAACCTGCCGAAGACCCTGGCTCGCCCCGGCTGGCAGGACCATCCGATGCCTGAGGCGTTGCGCACGGCCTTGTCGGACGATCCCGCCGATGCCGACGGGCATCGCCTCCTCCTGCTGGGGACCAGCCTGCCCGACGGATTTCTTCTGGTGGTCGGCAAAGACCTCTATGCGGTCAGCGAAGTCGAAGAAGCGATCATCCGGGTCTTCGGATGGGTTTTCGGCATCACCGTCCTCGTTGCCGCGGCCGGCGGCTATTTCGTCAGCACGCAATTCCTGAGGCGGATCGATTCGATCAACCGCACGACCAGGTCGATCATGGACGGCAGGCTCAGCGACCGGGTTCCGACGCACGGCACCGGCGATGAGCTCGATCGGCTGGCATCCAACCTCAACGGAATGCTCGATCGGCTTCAGGCGCTGATGGAAAGCCTGCGGCAGGTGTCGTCGGACATCGCCCACGATCTCCGCACCCCCCTGAGCCGGCTGCGCCAACGGCTTGAGGAAACCCGGATCAGGGCGCGGCAGGTGGAGGACTTCGAGACTGCCATCGACGGAGCGCTCGCCGATACCGAGTCGATCCTCGACACGTTCTCGGCGCTTCTGCGCATCGCCCAGATCGAAGCCGGCACGCGGCGGGCGGCTTTCGCCGAGGTCCATCTGTCCAACCTGTTTCAGTCGATCCTCGAAGCCTACGAAGCCGTGGCGGAAGACCAGGGGAAAACGCTGGCGGCATCGATCGAACCGGGCGTGCGAGTTCACGGCGACAGGGAACTGCTGACCCAGATGATGGCGAACCTGGTGGAGAATGCGATCAACCACATCCCGCCGGGGACAAACATCCGACTGGCGTTGACGCAGGCGCCATCCGGTCCGGTCGCTTCAGTTGCCGACGACGGCCCCGGCATTCCTGCCGCGGACCGGGAGAGGGTCTTCCAGCGCTTCGTCAGGCTGGAGACCAGCCGCTCGACCACCGGCAGCGGCCTGGGCCTGTCGCTGGTTGCCGCCGTGGCCACCATTCACGGAATTACGGTGGAGCTGTCGGACAATCAGCCAGGCCTCAGGGCCGTGCTGGACTTCGGCATCCCCGCGCGTGGAGTCCGTCATAGCGGCGTGGAAGCGCCCGCAATCCGCTAGATCGAGACTCGCGTCTCCCGCCGTTTCCGGGGTGGGGCGATCGCTCTACAGAGCGACCACCCGGATGTTCGACCATTCGATCGGCATGCCCGAATGCTGGAACAGGCCGAAGGAAGCGCTCCTGTGGCGGGGAAACGCGGGATCGATCCCCGCGTCGTCCTCCTGGCAGAGCCAAGTATCCGGCTCGGGCTCATCGGCCGGCCAGATGCGGAAGCGCACGGTATCGGTGCCCTCCGCGAACAGCACCTGATGGCGGACGCTGTAGAGCCGCCGCCGCTCGACCGGGAAGCGCGCAGGCGGGTCCGTCACCACCACCCATTCCCGGCGGGTTCCCGAATGGTCGCCCCACGAGATGAAGCTTCGCGCCTCGCCGCGCGGATTGAGCGCCGCCATGCCGGCGCTCGACCAGCCGGTCTTGATCCCGATCGGCGGGTCCTTGTCCTCGAAGCCGACGAAGAAATCACTGGGCCCCAGCCATTTGACACCGGTGAAATCAAGGAAGCGGACGTTGTAGGTGGCTTCCTGGCTGGCATGGGCGCCGCCCAGAACCAGCAGCGAATCCGGATGGACCGGGGCCCGCGATCGAATGACACCCGACACCGGGTCGACGTCGAACGCGCCCGCCACCACCTGCCCGACGTCCTGCACGGAGCGGACACCCGACAGATCGCTGATATCGAGCGGCAGTGGAACCGGCACCGGATCCCAGTCGAACCGGATCGTACAAGCGACCGATCGCCCATCGGCATCACGCATCTCGATCGCCAGCCGGTTGTCTCCGGCAACGAGGTCGGGGTGATCGGAGGAAAATTCGACGGTGAAATCGCCCTGATCCCGGCACCGTAGTTCGGCAGGAGAGGCTTTGTAATCGTGGACCCAGTCGACCCCGTCATCCGGGATCGACTCGACGTGGAAAGGCACGGCCCCACCGCCGTTCAGACGCCAGCACGCCGATACCGGAAAAGCGACACCATCGACCGTTCCGGGAACGTGCAGGTCGCGGGTACGGCGCCGGAACCGCTGGAGCGTTCCATATGTCGGTCGGATGCCCACCGGCGGCAGTGTGCCAGCTTCGGCCCGGCGGCACCAGGAAACGGGGGAATCGAAACCCGGACCGAAGGCGCGGTGTTGCGTCCGTGTAAGGAAGAGGAGAAAGCCATGCGCCTGTGGACAATCGAACCTGCCGCTTCGGTCGACGATCCGCGCTGGCAGGAGCGGCCGATCTGGCGTCGCGTCGTCGTCCGGGCCGACAGCGCCGCCGCAGCGCGCGTCGTGGCGGCAGAGCTGGAACGTCGGGAAGGCATGCCCTCTGACGGCAACGGCAGCGCGAGCTTCAGAAGCGGTTTCGAGGACGAGAAGCTCTATTGGGTGAAGCCGGCTGCCGCCGGCCCCGAAACGGATGCGAACGACGGTGAAGGGCCCGGCATCGTCGCCGCGGAACCGAGCGATTCGGCGGCAGGCGTCCATTCCGAACCGTGACCGGCAGAGATGCGCGAAAAAAAATTCATCGGACCGCGAAACGGGGAACCGGGTCGGATGTTCTTATATGGAACCGTTCTGATCGAGGAGATCTCCAGGATCCGCCGCCATCCTCCCCCACTCCCCCGCATGGCGGAACCAATGGACCTGCAGCATTCCCCCAATTAATGCTGCAGCACTTCGATCGGAACGGTTTCACACCTCACAGCACTCGGGGCGAACCGCATAACGGTTCGCCCCTTTTATTTCGGCGTCTCGATGCTCAGGAGAGAACGGGCGCCACCGTCAACATCTCCCGCGCGTCCGTAGGGAGAAGCGGCTTGCTGATCAGATAGCCCTGAATGGCGTCGCATCCCCGCGCCGACAGGAAGGCCCGCTGGCTTTCGGTTTCGACGCCCTCGGCGACGACACGCAGCCCCAGTGTTGCGGCCAGCCCGATCACGGCCTCGACGATCGCCGTATCGTCCTTGTCCTGTTCGATGTCGACGACGAAGCTCTGGTCGATCTTTAAGGTCGAGATCGGCAACCGCTTCAGATAACTGAGCGAGGAGTGCCCGACACCGAAGTCGTCGACGGCGAACGACACCCCGACCGCCTTGAGCGCCTGCATCACGGCGATCGTGCCTTCGACGTCCTCGACCAGCGTTCCCTCGGTGATTTCGATCTCAAGAAGGGCCGCGGGCAGATCGAGCGCGCCCAACACGTCTATGACGTGCTGAACGAATTCTCGGTCATGCATCTCCTTGGGCGAGACGTTCACCGCGACCGGAACGGGCGAGCAGCCGGCATCGATCCACTCGCGAAGATGCCGGCAGACCCGTTTCAGAACCCAGCGCCCGATCGGAACGATCAGACCGCTGTTTTCGGCGATCGGAATGAACTCGGACGGCGGAACAGCGCCGAACTGCGGGTCTTCCCACCGCAACAAGGCTTCGAACCGCATCAAGCGCCCGGTGTCCAGGGCAACGATCGGTTGGAACCGAAGCGACAGCCGATCGTCTCTCAAGGCAGCGTGCAGAGCAGCGATCAAGTCGATGCGCCGCTTCACCTGTTCGCCGAGCGCCGGCGAATAGAAAGCGTAGATGCCGCGTTCGGCCTTGGCCTTGTAGAGAGCGAGGTCGGCATTGCGCAGCAGTTCACCGGACACCGTGCTGTCATCCGGGAAGAGCGTGATGCCGACGCTGGCACCCGCATGAACGGAATGATCCTCGATCCTGAAGGGCGCCGAGAACGCTTCGATAATCCGTGCTGCCAGGGTCGCTGCCGCGTCCGACCGGTCGATGCCGACCTGTATGATCGCGAACTCGTCGCCGCCAAGCCGGGCCAGCACGTCTGAATCGCGAACGCATTTCAGCAAACGGCCCGCCGCCTGCTTGAGAAGATCGTCGCCGGCATCGTGGCCGAGCGAATCGTTCACATGCTTGAACTGGTCGAGATCGATGTAGAGGATCGCCACCCGGCGATGCTCGCGCTCGGCATGCGCCAGAATGTGCTGCAGATGGTCGTGGAACATGCGCCGGTTGGGCAGTGCCGTCAGCGCATCCATGAAAGCCAGATCGCGGATGCGCTCCTCCGCCTCGCGACGCTCTGTCACGTCGACGACGGTCGCGATGATCGACCGCTCGCCGTCGAAGCGACCGAGTTGCGCCGAAACCTCGACCCAGCGCCGGGCGCCATCGCCCCGCCGGACGCGAAGCGGCCGGTTGCGGAGAATCCCCCCGGACGCTTCCATTTCAGCCTGGACCGCCCGCATGTCGGCGGTGTCCCAGTAAAGATCTTCGATCCGCCAAGTGTTCAGAGCCTCGCGATCGAGGCCGAAGACCGCGGCACCGTGCGGATTGACGAAGCGAATGCGCCGGTCTTCCAGACCGACGACGATGACCGGCATCGGCGCGATCTCGATGATCTCACGAAGCTGGGCTTCCCGACCGCGGAGGGCTAGCTCGATCCGTTTGCTGCGGGTGACGTCCGTCAGCGTGGCGACGAATCCCCCATCGGGCATGGGATTCGACTGCACTTCGATAACCAGGCCATTGTGGCGATGCCATTCGTAAAAGCGGCGCTGTGGGTGACGTGCGTCGTCAAGGAGGACGGCGATGGTCTCGTCGACGTCGACCGCGCCCAGATCACCGCGTTCCGCCAGCACCGTGACCAGGGCCTCATAATGCATGCCCGGAGTGGTGACGTGAGGCGGCAGTTCGAGGATCGCCGCGAATCTGTCGTTCCATGCGACGAGCCGCTGATTCGCATCGTAGACGCAGATGCCTTGGTCGATCTGCCCCATGGTCGTTTCGAGCAGCGTCGACTTTTCCTCAAGCACCCAAGACTGCGCCTTGAACGCGGAAATATCGGTCCAGATCGCCACGACGCCGCCATTGGCTGTCTTGTGCTCATGCACTCTGAGCCACTGGTCGTGCCCGATCTCGATCTCGAACGGCCCGGTCGGGTTGCGATGCTGGTCCATCCGCCAGGCGATCCACTCTTCAGGATTTTCCTGGGCTTCGTGGATCAATCCCATTTCCACGCGCCGCCGGATCATTTCCTCGCACGATACGCCGACATCCAGCGTTTCACGGAACCGCGGCAGCCAGTCGGCACAGCGCCGGTTCCAGAGCACGCAACGATCGTTCTCATCCCACAGGAGAAAGCCCTCGTTGATGCTGTCGAGGGCCTGAGCAAGCATCTCCCGCGCTTCCCGCGCTTCGAACTCCGCCGTCTTGATTTCGGTAATGTCGGAAATGATCGTGGCGATACCGCCATCGGACATGCGCCGTTCGTTCAGCCTGAGCCACCGGCCGTCGCTCAACTGAATGACCTGTACGCCGGTCGCGGCGCCCCGGCTCGTCAGTCGTTCCTGAAGCCATTCGTCTTCCCGGCCGATGGCTTCCTTGATCAAGCCGGCCCTGACGCGCGCGCGCGACCAGTCTTCGAAACGCGATCCAAGGCCGAAGACCTCGTCGCCCGCAGCCAGGAGCTCGTTCGCCATGCCGTTGAACAAGACGATCCTGTCCTCGGGATCACTGACGATGAAGGCGTCGGAAAGGCTTTCCAGCGCTACGTTCAGCAACCGCCGCGTCTCGGCCTGCGACTTCAGGGACTCCTGCTCCACCGTCACGTCGGTGCTGACGCCCCGGTAGCCTCGGAACGCGCCGTCCGCGTCGAAGATCGGCTTTCCGCTTATCAGGAAGTGGAGAATCTTCCCGTCCGGGCCGTACCGCGACAACCGGAAGTCGGTGAAGGGCTCGCGCCGCTCCATGACGCGGATATGCTCGTCGAGTTCAGGCGTCCACAACTCCGGACTGACCAGATCCCATCGCGTGCGTCCGAGAATCTTCGTGATGGAGCCCATCTGGACGGCATCGGGCCGGCCCCAGAAAGCGACGAAGCGATGCCGATCATCGGTTTCCCAGTACCACTCCGACGCGATCTCGGCGAAGTCGAGAAAACGCCGTTCGCTTCGTTCCAACTCGCGCCGCTGCCGCGCCGTATGCCGTAGGGACGCCGCACAGCAGCCGACGATGCCGAAGGAGAAGAGCAAGGCGCCCGCAACGACCCAATCGGAAACCGCCTCGGGCCAAAGCCCGGTCTCGGCCGCAGCACCGCCACCCGCCCCGAACCAGTGCAAGAGCAGCAATCCGGCCAGAAGACCGACAGCGCCGCAGAACGCGCCCCAGAGAACCACTGCGAAGAAAGGAGGGAAACGCACCGACATCGCCGACGCCCCGTCCGAATCAACGTTCAGTGTGTAGGCACCAGCCTTTCTCATGTCGCGTACCAGCCTAGCGCCGTCTTGCAGCCGGTTCCGGGGCCCTTTCGGGCCGTCGCCCGGCCGCCACACATCCACATCAACATCGAGAGACTCGACGCCGCAGGTTTCCAAATAATGAAAAGACTAAGCCTTGGGCTGATTACTCGGCGAAGCGGCGACCATAAATCAACAATCGTTAGCGAGCATGAGCCCCCTCTCACGCGAAAGCCACCATCCGCTCCCTCATCTGGGCCGCAAACCAAGCCCTTCTAACGTAAAATTAGCATCGATAGCGGGTTTATCCAGTTTTCCGATCGACGAAAAACGCCTCCGCGCACCACGTACCGGACGTGATCGCCCCGTTTCACGATTGTGACCGCCCGACATTGCGCCCCCGAAAAGATACCTTCCGGAAAAGAGCGCTCGGACAGCAACTCAATCGACGGAATACGTCTTGAGTTCCGCCTCGGTCGCCGGCTCGATCTCGGTAAGCGTGACGCCGTAGCCCCACAGGTAAGCCACATGCTTCAGCACCGCTTCGACATCGTCGGCGTCGAGCAGCATACCGTCCGTGACGTTGTGCTGTAGGACGAGCCGGCGATCTCCTTCCAGGTCGACGTCGACAACCTGAATATCGGGCTGGACGTAGCCGATGTCATGCCGGCGCGCGAGCGCACGGCGAATTTCGGCATATCCCCGTTCGTCATGCACCCGATTGACGAGGTATTCCGCTTCGTCCTCGTCGTCATCCACTTTGAACAACTTCAGTTTTCTTATGAGATGCGGACTCAAATACTGCAGGATGAAGCTCTCGTCGCGATAGTTGGCCCAGGCATGACGCAATGTCGCCAGCGCATTCCCCGTTCCGGCGATTTCCGGGAACCAGGCGCGGTCTTCGTCGGTCGGGTCCTCGCAGATACGCTGGATATCCTGCATCATCGAGAAGCCGAGGGTATAGGGATTGATGCCGCTGTAGCGGGGATCATCGAAGTCCGGCTGGAACACGACCGCCGCATGCATATCGAGGAATTCGAGCATGGCGCCGTTGTCGATCAGCCCCTTGTCGAACAGCCGGTTCATGATGTGGTAGTGGCAGAACGTCGCGCAGCCCTCGTTCATCACCTTGGTCTGGCGCTGCGGATAGAAATACTGCGCGATGTTGCGAACGATTCTGAGGATTTCGCGCTTCCACGGCTCCAGCTTCGGCGCCGTCTTCTCCAGGAAATAGAGAAGATTTTCCTCCGGAAGCTGAAGCCTGGCACGCCGCTCGACCGCCTCGGCCTCTGCCGAGCCGCCCTTGCGCTTGCGCCGGGCGGGAACGGTCCGCCACAGATCGTTATAGGTCTGTTCCTCGTAGGTCCGCCGTTCCAGCCTCCGGCGCTGCTCTTCCTTCAGGTCCGGCTTGCGCGGACGGGGATAGCGGTGAACGCCGTGGCTCATCAGCGCGTGCCCGGCGTCGAGAACCTGCTCGACGGCCGCCAGACCGTACTTTTCCTCGCAGTCCGAGATGTAGCCCTTGGCGAATTCGAGATAGTCGAGAATGCCTTCGGCGTCGGTCCACTGCTGGAACAGGTAGTTGTTCTTGAAGAAGTGGTTGTGGCCGAAAGCGGCGTGCGCGATGACCAGCGTCTGCATGGTCATGGAGTTCTCCTCCATGATGTAGCTGATGCAGGGGCTGGAATTGATGACGATCTCGTAGGCGAGCCCACGGAGGCCCTTACGATAGAACATCTCGTCGCGGGCGAAGTGCTTCCCGAACGACCAGTGCTGATACATCAGCGGCATGCCGATCGAGGAGTAGGCGTCGAGCATCTGCTCGGCCGTGATCACCTCGATCTGGTTCGGATAGACATCAAGCTCCATCTCGCCGAGCGCGATGTCCTCCACGGCCTGGTAGACGCGTTTGACCTTGGCGAAATCCCATTCGGGACCGCTGTAGAGCAAGCTGTCCGACCCGGCTTTCACGGCGCCGGTGTCGTCAGTGTCGACCGGCGCATTCATGCGGCGGTTCGCTCGCGACTGAACAGTTCACGGAAGACGGGATAGATATCGGCCTTCTTGCTGACCTTCCGCATCGCCGGCAGACCCACCTTCTCGGACACGCCGCGATAGGCCATCCACAGGGCGCTCTCATAGCTGAGATTGGGATGGCCGCGGTCGCTGCCGACCTCGATATAGGCGAAATACTGACACATCGGCAGGATCATGTTCTCCAGCATATCCGCGGCGCGACGGTTGTCGCTCTGGACGTTGTCACCGTCAGAGGCCTGTGCCGCATAGATGTTCCAATCCTCTACGGGATAGCGCTCGCGAATAACCCGGCGCATCTCGTCGAGTGCCGTCGAGACGACGGTGCCGCCGCTCTCCCGGCTGTAGAAGAAGGTCTGCTCGTCGACCTCGCTCGCTCGATGGGTATGGCGGATGAAGACGATGTCGACATGCTTGTAGGAGCGCGTCAGGAACACGTAGAGCAACATGAAGAAGCGCTTCGCGAGATCCTTCATGTGCTCGGTCATCGAGCCTGAAACGTCCATCAGACAGAACATGACCGCCTGGGTGATCGGCTTCGGCACCACGTCGAAGCGATTGTAGCGAACGTCGATCGGGTCAATGAACGGTACAACCTGACGCCGCCGTTCGAGGCGTTCGAGCTCCTCGCGGAGGGCGGCGAGACGATCCGCCTGCTCTCCTCCTTGTTCCAGCCGCTCGATCTCCGCCGCCAGCGCTTCCAGTTCCATCGCCGAAGGACGCCGCAAGGCTATGCGCCTCTGGAGGCTGTTGCGGACGGTACGCACGACGTTGAGATTGGCGGGGCTGCCGGTGGTCGAATAGCCGGCGCGAGTGAGCGAGAAGCTCGCCGCCTGCTTGACCTTCTTCTTGGTCAGGTCGGGCAGCTCCAGATCCTCGAGAAACAGGTCGAGGAATTCCTCCTGCGAGAGGACGAAGCGGAAGTCGTCCTCTCCGTCTCCGTCGGGCGATCCTTCGCTGCCGCGACCGCCTCCGCCCGAAGGCGGCCGCGGAATCGTGTCGCCTTCGACGTATTCCTTGTTGCCGGGCAGGATGTGCTCGCGATGCCCGCCGGTCTGCGAATGCCGGAAGGTCGGCTCGCCGGATACCGTCGATCGGAATGCTGATCTTGTCGCCGCTCTCGATATCCGACACGGCCCGCTTGGCGGATGAACTGCTGACCGCCTTGCGGACCTGCTCCTTCGCGCGTTTCAGGAAGCGTTGGCGATTCCCGAGGCTCTTTCCCTTGGGATTGAGGCGGCGGTCGATGACGTTCATGGGCGCGATCCGCTTGTCATTGTTATTGTCGTCGTCGGCCTTATCCCGCCTGCTTCACGCGCATGTACCATTCCACCAGACGCCGAACCTGCCGTTCGGTGTAGCCGCGCTCGACCATCCGATCGACGAACTCGCTGTGCTTCTGCTCGCTCTCGGAGTCCTTCTTGCTGCCGAAGCTGATGACCGGGAGAAGGTCCTCGACCTGCGAGAACATCCGCCGCTCGATGACGTGCCGGATCTTCTCGTAGCTGGTCCATGACGGGTTCTTGCCGCCCTGGGACGCGCGCGACCGCAGGGCGAACTTGACGACCTCGTTGCGGAAGTCCTTCGGGTTCGCGATCCCCGCTGGCTTCTCGATCTTCGACAGCTCCTGGTTCAGGAGTTCCCGATCGAGCAGCTGGCCGGTGTCCGGGTCCTTGAAGTCCTGATCCTCGATCCACGAGTCCGCATAGTCGATATAGCGATCGAACAGGTTCTGGCCGTAGTCGTGATATGATTCGAGATAGGCCTTCTGGATCTCGTTGCCGATGAACTCGGCGTAGCGCGGCGCCAATTCGCTCTTGATGAAGTCGACATAGCGGCGCTCGGTTTCCTCGGGGAACTGCTCGCGACGCACCGCGAGCTCGGTCACGTACATCAGGTGCACCGGGTCGGCGGCAAGTTCGGTCGTGTCGTAGTTGAAGGTCTCCGACAGCACCTTGAACGCGAAACGGGTCGAGATGCCGTCCATGCCTTCGTCCACGCCGGCGGCGTCGCGATACTCCTGCACCGATTTGGCGCGAGGGTCGGTCTCCTTCAGGCTTTCACCGTCATAGATACGCATCTTCGAGAACAGGCTCGAGTTCTCGTGGATACGAAGTCGGGACAGCACCGCGAAGCGCGCCAGCATCTCCAGCGTCGCCGGAGCGCATGCGGCCCCCGCCAGATCGCTGGTGCTGATCAGCTTTTCGTAGATCTTCTGCTCTTCCGTGACCCGCAGACAGTAAGGAACCTTGATCACCGAGATGCGGTCGATGAAGGCCTCGTTGTTGCGGTTGTTCTTGAAGCTCTGCCATTCCGCCTCGTTCGAGTGCGCGAGAATGATGCCCTGGAAAGGGATGCCGCCGATGTTCTCGGAGCCGACATAGTTGCCTTCCTGGGTCGCCGTCAGCAGCGGGTGCAGCATCTTGATCGGCGCCTTGAACATCTCGACGAATTCGAGGATGCCCTGGGTCGCGCGGTTCAGGCCGCCGGAATAGCTGTAGGCGTCGGGGTCGTCCTGGCTGTAGCGCTCGAGCTGGCGGATGTCGACCTTGCCGACCAGCGAGGAAATGTCCTGGTTGTTCTCGTCGCCCGGCTCGGTCTTCGCCACGCAGACCTGGCGCAGCTTGGACGGATACATCTTGACCACGCTGAAGCGCGCGATGTCGCCGTTGAATTCATCGAGGCGTTTCACCGCCCAGGGCGACATCAGGCCGGTCAGGCGTCGCCGGGGGATGTTGAATTCTTCCTGGAGCGTCTCGCCCATCGTTTCGGGGTCGAACAGCCCGAGCGGGCTCTCGAAGACCGGGCTGATCTGATCGCCAGCCTTCAGCACGTAGATCGGCTCGTGCTCCATCAGAGTCTTCAGCCGCTCGGCCAGAGACGATTTGCCGCCACCGACCGGACCGAGGAGATAGATGATCTGCTTCCGTTCCTCGAGACCCTGCGCCGCATGCCGGAAGAAACTGACGATCCGCTCGATCGTCTCTTCCATCCCGTAGAAGTCCCGAAAAGCCGGATAGACCTTCATCGTCCGGTTCATGAACACCCGGCCGAGGCGCTGATCCTTCGACGTATCGACGATCTCGGGGTCCCCGATCGCAGCGACCATGCGCTCGGACGCGGACGCGTACGCCATCCGGTCCTCGCGACAGGTCTCGAGATATTCCGCCAGAGACATCTCGGTCTCATGCCGGCTCTCGTAGGTCTCGGTGTATTGCCGGAACAGATCTGTAGCGGTCAGCAAGTATGGCACTCCATCCAGAAGGAGACGGTGTTACAGCGATCCTGCAAACTCCGGGCCGCGCTTCGGTAGGCCTTCCTGCTTCGAATCAGGATAACCATAGGGACCATTCGTTTACACAGGCTTAGCGCTTCGTCCCGCATCGGCCGCAGCCGGAAAGGCCCAGGTGCCTCGCTGCAAATAACTCCAGGACAATGTGTCCTTTGTGCGGCAGACGCATGGCGGACGGTCCTTCCGGTCATGGCTGGACGGAACTCGCGCATGCCCACTCCCCCACGACGCAGGCAACGTTTTAGGCATTTCATATGTGAGGGATCGCGGGTGCGATCAACCGCTAGGCAAGGATTTACAAGCGTATTTCCTGCACGACCGAGGATCGGAAGGCGCCCTCGATCTCGCAGGAAACCGCCCTCCCGCCGGCCTTTGCACAAATCGGCATCACCCCCCTCCAGGAGGGCATCCCGCAGCGGAGCACCGCCGCCCTTCGGCCGTATTGCCTCCATCGTCATCATCGGCTTCGATCGCCTCGCTGCCGCTTCGGGCGGCACGTCGCGACGCCGCGCGCATGCAGGAAGGCAATGCCCCCGGCGCCCTCACTGCAAGATGAACACCCAGGGACCGCGCGAGGTCCATGGACCGCCGCTCACCTCGCCGTGAGCGGCGGCAGAGGCGGGCCGGGAGGGCTCGACGAGCTCTTCACCCCTCTCAGGGATCGCAGGACGGTCACGCTGCCTTCGATAGGCCCCACCGTCTCCACGCATCCGCCCTTCCCGTGTGCTAGCCTGAATCCGCCTGCCGGCTCGGTCCATCCGCGAGCGCCGCAGGTGCCCGCCGAGGACCACCTTGACAGCCGGAGAATTTGTCTACAGGATTTGTAGAGATTATGTTGTCGAAGAAAGCGAAATACGCACTCAAGGCCATGCTGATGCTGGCGGAGCAACCGGAAGGGCTGCTTATTCAGGCGCCCGACATCGCTGACAGGCAGAAGGTCCCGGGGAAGTTCCTCGAGGCGATCCTTCTCGACCTCAAGCGGCGCGGCCTTGTCCACAGCCAGCGCGGCAAGCAGGGGGGCTACTGTCTCGCCAAGCCGGCGGACAGAATCACTTTCGGCGAGATCATCCGCATCATGGACGGCCCCCTTGCCCCCATACCCTGCGCCAGCATGACGAGCTACCGGCGGTGCGCCGACTGCCGGGACGAGGCGGCCTGCGCCATCCGCCAGGTGATGCTGCGGACGCGGGACGCCATGGCGAGCGTGCTCGATCACGTGTCGCTGGCCGACGTTTCGGCCGGCACGCACCGGGACCTGGTTTCGACGGCGCTCGCGGGCTAGTTCTTTTGGCTTTATTCCTACTAAACCAATAGAGATAATGAGGCTAAGATGAGATCGATCCAGACCCTGCTCGCTTTCGCCGTTCTCGCCTGTGGCTGGATGGCGCCGGGCTTTGCCGACACCACCCTGCTGAACGTCTCCTACGATCCAACGCGGGAGCTCTACGAAGACTTCAACCGCGCTTTCGCCGAGCATTGGCGGCAGGAGACGGGAGAGGACGTGACGGTGCGCATGTCCCACGGCGGTTCCGGCAAGCAGGCGCGGGCGGTGATCGACGGCTTGGCCGCCGATGTCGTGACGCTGGCGCTATCGGCCGACATCGACGCGATCGCCGAGCATGGCGACGCGGTTCCGGCCGACTGGCAGACGAAGCTCCCGAACGACAGCGCCCCCTACACCTCGACGATCGTCTTCCTGGTGCGGAAGGGGAACCCCGAGGGGATCCGAGACTGGGACGACCTCGTCCGCGAGGGCATCGAGGTCATCACGCCCAACCCCAAGACGTCGGGCGGCGCGCGCTGGAACTACCTCGCGGCCTGGGCCTTCGCCGACGAGGCCTATGGCGGCGACGCCGGGAAATCGCGGGACTTCCTCGCCCGCCTCTACCGTAACGTGCCCGTCCTCGACACCGGTGCCCGCGGATCGACGACCACCTTCGTGCAGCGCGGCATCGGCGACGTCCTGCTCGCCTGGGAGAACGAAGCCTTCCTGGCGATCGAGGAACTGGGGCCGGACAAATTCGAGATCGTCGTGCCGTCGGTGAGCATCGTTGCGCAGCCGACGGTGGCGGTCGCGGAGGCCAATGCCCGCCGCAACGGCACGTTCGAGGTCGCTCGAGCCTATCTCGAATACCTCTACTCGCCGGTCGGGCAGGCCCTCGCCGCCAAGCACTACTACCGGCCGGTATCGCCGGAAGCGGCAGCGCCCGAAGACCTGGCCCGGTTCCCCGACATCAAGCTGGTGACGGTCGCAGAGAAGTTCGGAAGCTGGGCGAAGGTCCAGGCGAGCGAGTTCGCCGACGGCGGCGCCTTCGATCAGATCTTCGCCTCCCGCCGATGACCCGCCAGCCAGGGAGACACCCGACCATGCACGCTCCCCGCACCTTCGGCTGTGCCGCGCTCATGCTCGCCACCGCGGTCGCACCGGTGCCTCGCGCGCTCGCCCAATCGACGCCCGAGCAGCGCATCGGCCAGCTCGAAAGCGAGATCGCCGCACTCAAGGATCAGATTCGGAAGATCGAGGAAGACCGAGCCGGCGCCGGCACCGTCCTCGCCCCCGGCCCGCGGTTCGCGAGCGACGACGGCGCTTTCACCTTCCGCCTGCGCGGACGCGTCGAGATGGACGCCGCCGGCTTCAACGTCCGCGAGGGCAGCCGCGACCTCAACAGCGGCACCGAGCTTCGGCGCGCGCGCCTGGGCATGGAAGGAAGCATGTACGAAGACTGGTTCTACCGCCTGGAGGCGGACTTCGCCGGCGCTTCCCGCGACGACCGCGACGGGCAGGAGGTGGACGTCAAGGACGCCTTCGTCCGCTACCAACCGGGCTCCGCCTACGTCGTCACCGCCGGCCAGCACAAGACGCCCAACTCGCTGGAGCGGCTGGCGAGCAGCGCCAGCCTCACCTTCCTCGAACGCGCCAGCGTGGTCGAGGCGTTCACCGACCGCGCCAACGCCGGCGGCGACTACAAAGTCGGCCTTTCGACAGACGTCTACGGGGAAGCCTGGACCCTGGCCGCAGGCGTGTTCGGAGAGAACGTGGCGATCACCGGTGCCGGAGGTGCGGACGAGGGCTTCGGCCTTCACGCCCGCGCCACCGCCGTACCCGCCAGCTGGGACGACGGGTTCCTGCATCTCGGCGTCTCCGCCTACTGGCGGAGCGCCGGCGGCGCGGGCAACGTCCGTTTCGGCGACCGACCGGAGGTCCGTGTCGACGGCACCCGGCTGGTGGACACCGGCAACATCGCCGCCGACAGCTACGGCTTCAGCGGCCTCGAAGCCGTTGCTTCGTGGGGACCGGCATCGCTCCAGTCCGAATATGCGCGGGTATGGGTCGACAGCGGCGCCGGCGGCCGCGATCCCTCGTTCGACGGAGCCTATGTCACGCTGGCCTATTTCCTGACCGGCGAGACGCTCCCCTACCGGCGCGGCCTCATCGAGGCCGTGAAGCCCCTCGCTCCGTTCGACCCGGCGGCGGGGCAGTGGGGCGCCTTCCAGGTCGCCGCCCGCTACAGCACCATCGACCTCGACGACGACGGGATCGCCGGCGGCGAGGCCGACAACTGGACCCTCGGCCTCAACTGGTATCTCAACGCCAATCTCAGGGCGATGCTGAACTATGTGCGCTTCGACACCACGCGGGCGGGCGCGCCGCTGGACGGCGATGCCCTCGCGCTGCGCGTCGGCTTCATCTGGTAGGGCCGGACCATGGTCGAAGCGACGGCCCTCCCGGCCCCCAAGGGAACCGTTCTACCGGGTCTCGGCCTGACCCTCGGAATGACGCTCGCCTATCTCGGCCTGATCGTCCTCCTGCCGCTGGCGGCGGTCTTCGCGACCGCCGCCGGGATGGGCCTCGACGAGATCCTCCGCCTCCTCATGGACCCGCGCACCCTTGCCGCTCTCCGCGTCAGTTTCGCCACAGCGCTGCTGGCGGCGGCGATCAACGCCGTGGCCGGGCTCGTCGTCGCCTGGGTGCTGGTCCGCTACGATTTCCCGCTGAAGCGGCTGGTGGACGGCGTGATCGATCTGCCCTTCGCCCTGCCGACCGCCGTGGCCGGGATCGCCCTCGCCGGCCTCTACGGACCGAACGGCTGGGTCGGCGCGCCTCTTGCCGAAGCCGGGCTCCGGGTCGCCTACACGCCGGCCGACATCGTCGTCGCCCTGGCCTTCATCGGCCTTCCCTTCGTGGTGCGCACGGTCGAGCCCGTCCTCGCCGATCTCGACAGAGAGTACGAGGAGGCCGCGGCAACACTCGGCGCCAGCCGCCTTCAGGTCGTCTCGCGGGTGGTGATGCCGGTTCTCCTGCCGCCGCTCCTCACCGGCTTCGCCCTCGCCTTCGCCCGCGGCGTCGGAGAATACGGCTCGGTGATCTTCATCGCCGGCAACCTCCCATACCTGTCCGAGGTCGCGCCGCTCCTGATCGTCATCAAGCTCGAGGAATACAACTATGCCGGCGCCACGACGATCGCCGCAGCGATGCTGCTGACTTCGTTCCTGATGCTTCTCGTGATCAACCTGCTCGGCAACTGGACGAGAAGGCGGGCCGGTCATGTCTGACACGCCCCTCACGGCGAAGGCCCCCTTCCCGCCGGCCGTCATCGCCGCAACGACGCATGAGACGCCGGGCGTCCGCCACGCGCTCACCGCCGTCGCCCTCACCTATCTCGCCCTGTTCCTGCTCCTGCCGCTGGTGATGGTCTTCGCCGAGGCGCTGCGCGGCGGCCTCGCCGCATACCTCTCGGCCTTGACCGAGCCGGACGCGGTTTCGGCGATCGAGCTCACCCTCCTGGTCGCCGCGATCTCGGTACCGGCCAACATGCTGTTCGGCCTCGCGGCCGCCTGGGCGATCGCCAAGCACGACTTCCGCGGCAAGACCGTGCTCACCACGCTGATCGACCTGCCGTTCTCGGTGTCGCCGGTGATCGCAGGCCTGATCTACGTCCTGCTGTTCGGGCTCCACGGCTTTCTCGGCCCCTGGCTCCGGGAGCACGACGTCGAGATCGTCTTCGCGGTGCCCGGCATCGTCCTCGCCACCGTCTTCGTCACCCTGCCCTTCGTGGCACGCGAGCTGATCCCGCTGATGCAGGAGCAGGGGACCGCCGACGAGGAGGCGGCCCTGTCGCTGGGAGCGAGCGGCTTCCAGACCTTCCTGCGGGTGACGCTGCCCAACGTCCGCTGGGCCCTGCTCTACGGCGTCCTGCTCTGCAACGCCCGCGCGATGGGCGAGTTCGGCGCCGTCTCCGTCGTCTCCGGGCATATCCGGGGCTACACCAACACCCTCCCTCTGCATGTCGAGGTGCTCTACAATGAGTACAACTTCGTCGCCGCCTTCGCCGTCGCCAGCCTCCTGGCATCGCTCGCGATCGTCACACTCATCGCCAAGAGCTTCCTCCAGTGGTGGTACGGTGACGCTCTTGCATCCGGACCGAAGCGCTGACAGCCCCGTCGCGATCAGGATCGACGAGGTCTCGAAGAGCTTCGGCGGCACCCGGGTCCTTGATCGGGTTTCCATGACCATCGCGCCGGGCCGACTGACGGCTCTGCTGGGCCCTTCGGGCTCGGGAAAGACCACGCTGCTCCGCGTGATCGCCGGGCTCGAGCGGCAGACGGGCGGGATCGTCGCCTTCGACGGGGTCGATGCGGACCGGCTCACCCTCCGCGATCGCCGGGTCGGCTTCGTCTTCCAGCACTATGCCCTGTTCCGTCACATGACGGTGTCCGACAACATCGCCTTCGGCCTCCGCGTCCGTCCGCGGCGGGAGCGGCCGGACCGGCAGGCCATCGCCCGCAAGGTCTCCGAGCTTCTGGAACTGATGCAGCTTCAGGGTCTGGAACGGCGCTTCCCGGCCCAGCTCTCCGGCGGCCAGCGCCAGCGCGTCGCCATCGCCCGCGCGCTGGCGATAGAGCCGACGGTGCTCCTCCTCGACGAGCCTTTCGGCGCCCTCGACGCGAAGGTGCGGAAAGACCTCCGCCGCTGGCTCCGCGAAGTCTGCGAGCGGGCGCAGGTCACGACCGTCTTCGTCACCCACGACCAGGAGGAGGCGCTGGAACTCGCCGACGGCATCGCGATCATGAACCGCGGCAGGATCGAGCAGAGCGGATCGCCGATGGAGGTCTTCGAGGACCCGCGGACACCCTTCGTCTGCGAGTTCCTCGGCAACGTCAACCGCTTCGACTGCACGTATGGCGAGGGATATGTCGAGGTCTGCGGGGCCCAGTTCCCGGTCGATTGGGGCGGTCGCGGCGCCGGCATCGCCTATATCCGCGCGCACGAGTTCGAGGTGGTGGCGCGCGAGCATGCCGAAGGCGTCCCGGCGATCGTCGATGCCGTCCACCCGTTCGGCGACGCCGTCGCACTGGAGGTCAGGGTGGAGGATCGGCCGCGGACGGTGGCGGTCTCGATATCGCGGGAACTCTGGGAGCTCGGAGAGATCCGCAAGGGCGACGGCATCCTGGTACGGCCGAACAACGTCCGGGTGTTCCGGGCGGCGTCTTAGAGCGCGATCGCCCAGCCGGAACGGCGTGAGACGATCGCGCCCCTGGGCGAGAGTCCTCAGCTTGCCCCGCCCTTCCACTTGTCGAAGCTGCGGCTGGCCGAGTAGCCGAGATAACCGGCACCGAACAGCCACCACAGGTCGTCGGGGATGGCGGCGAAGAGCTGACCCACATTGACCGCCGCCTCGGCCACCTCGTTCGGCCACCAGATGGAGAGCACGCCGCCGACGAAGCAGAGACCGATCACCCCGTACATCACATAGAGGAAGGTCGGGCGGGCCCGGCTAGTCCACGGGTCGGGGCTCTGGCCTTCCGCCAAGATCGCCGACAGGGCGACCTCCGTTTCCCTGAGCTTTCCCTGGTTCTCGGCCTCGAGGAGCTTGAGCTTGGCGGCTTCCCGCTCGGCGGGATCTGGAAAGATGGCGTCGAAGGCCTTGCCGATCAGCGGCATGGCGGCGCCGATCAGGGCTGGGATAGGCATTCTAGAGCCTCATGAAGACGTGGTTGCCGATCATCGCGGTGACCCGGTCGGGGTCGAACCAGAACGGTGTCTGGCCCTTCTCCATCAGATGCCGGGCGAAATAGTGGTTGGCGCCTTCGGTCGGATCGTCGGGCTCGGCGAGCGCCGTCGCGGCGGCGACCCTGGCCAGCAGGAAGGCGGCATCTTCATAGCCGACCTTGAGCAGGAGCCGCCGGTTCGGGTCGTCGGCGTTCCAGCACGAGAACTGCGCGCGCTGGCGGCAGACGGCCCCCAAAGAGGCCGGCCAGCGCCCGTCATCCGCCCGGTTGCGAACGACATGGGCGACGGCCCGCATGCCCTCGAACCCCTCGCCGCGGGCCTCGCCCCACAGCGTGCGTTCCAGGATGTCGAGATCGGATGCAGTCGGAATCTGCATGGTCTTGGTCTCCTCGGTCAGGATTTGTCGGCTTTTTCGGCAAGCCTGTCGTCCAGGCGTTCGAGGCGGCGCTCGATCCGGGCGAGCCCGTCGAGCATGGCTGCCTCACTCCGCATCACCCGCTCCTCGATCGCGGTCTGACGGACCTCGACGACGTCGAGCCGGGCCGAGATGTGGAAGGCGTAGGCGAGGGCGGCGGCGAGCACCGTCACGGTGCTGAGCAGATGCCCGGCATCGATCCGGCGATCGATGGTCCAGGCGAATCGTTGGTCGGACACAGGACGCTCTCCCTGGGTGGAGGCATGAAAAAACCCGCCGGAAGGCGGGCTGCGATGAGCGGCGAATTTCAGGGTGGTTCAGGGGCCGCGGATTTCGAGCCGGTCCTCGGCATCCGTGAATTCGGCGAAACGCTGCTTCAGCACGCCATAGAGGTCGGCGAGGCGCGGAGCGTCGGTGCCGATCACGGCGACTTCGTCCCCCTGCACCACCAGATCCTCTCGGAACCGGGTGACCGGCCCCTTGCCCGCCCGCCGCAACGCTTCGTTCGCATAGCCGTGGATCACCGCGGTGATCCCCGGCGTAATGCGATCGACGATCACATGGGTGATGCGCCAGTAGTCGACGGTGAGCCCGGACTCGTTGAGCTCGATGGCCTTGTTGAGCGCCATGTCTGTTCTCCTTCTGTCACGAAACCACGGCGAGCTTGCGCGTCGTGCCGCCGGCGTCCCGGATCGTCACGTAGCCGGTGACGGACTCCCCGCCGATGGCCGTGTGCCCGCCGAAACGGACCAGCCCGCTTCCCTTGGGGGTGAGCAGGAGGTCTATATTCGTATCGACCCCGGCCGCGCAGAAGGACGTGCCGGAGCCGGTCGCGCCTCCCTTGGCCATGGCGTAGTTGACGGCGCTCCACGCGTGCTCGACTCGGAACTGCTCCGAACCGCTGAAGCCGTTGGTATAGAAGCTATGGTGGGCAGCGCCCGATGCCCCGCGCCGCACCTCGTTGGGCTCGATGCCCCAGAACCCATTGCTGCGGATACGAAAAGTCTCGCCGAGGCCGCCGTCGACATGGACCAAGCCCGTGCCTTTCGGCGTAAGGTCGATGCCGATGTCGGTGTCCGAGCCCTCAGCCGCCAACGACACCTCGTTGCCGCTGGTGCTTCCCCTCGCGACGATGCGGTTGGCTGCTCCGGCCACGGCCGACACCTGAAACTGAAGGACACCGCCGGCGGCGAATCCCAATATGTCCGCCGCTGGGAAATAGAGGCCCGTGTCGGTGTCGGACGACGCCGTCAAAGCCGGCGCCGCGGCGGAGCCCGCCGGCAGCTTCTGGACTCCGGTGAACAGATTGCCGGCCAGGGTCGCACCGTTGATCAGCGACAGCACCTCGGCTGCGGTCAGCGCGGCGACATTGCCCGTCGCCTTGCGGCCGACGATCCGCGACGCCGGCACCGACAGCATTTCGGCACTGCCACCCGACCGTCCCACGGCGAGCGCGTTGTCGACCGCCGGTGCGACCGTCGCCACCACCCGCCACCCGGCGCCATCGCCGATCAGGACAGCCCCGAAGCCGGGCTTCAGGACGTAGCTTGCGGCGCCGTCGATCTCCTCGCTGCCATCCGAGTCGAATGTCGCGTCGTCGCTGCTGCTCGCATTGCGGACCGCGAACCAGAGCCCGGGGGTAACGGCCGGCAGCGCGACGATCTGAGGAGCGGACGGGTCGAGAACCACCATCCCCTGCTCGGACGCGGCGAGGGTTGCGCTCGTCGCCGTCTTGGTGACGACCGCGAGACCGGGAACGGCGTCGGCGATGATCGTCCAGTCGTCTGCCGAGCCGCTGCCCGTCGCCGACACGACGTCGACCGAGAGCTTCCAGAAGACATCGTCGAACAGGGCATCGAGCGCGTAGCCGGTGATGGTGCCGACCATTCTTCGCGTGCCGCCGCTATCCACGGTCACCACGCGGTCGCCGGTGGCGAACATCTGCGACGGCGGCACGGCAAACGTCTTGCTCCCCGTTTCCGCCGTCACCGAGGTCCGCGACCGCGCCCTCGGGCTGCCGGTGATCGGCTTCCACCTGGGCGTCGCCAGACCGGCGTCTGCCTCGAAGGACGCGGCGCTGGTATGGGCCGCCTGGCACACGTAACCGGCGCCGAAATAGGTGACGATGTCGTTCAGCGCGTAAGCCGTCGCCGTCGCCCATTCGCCGCGCAGGTTGAAGGTCGCGACCGGCATGGTATGGGAGCCGAAGTCACTGCCCTGATCGCCGGTGACGGTCATCTGTCCGGCGGTCACCGTGATGCTGCCGATGGATTCGCCCGTGAAGGCGACCGCCTGCAGCGCCTCAACCGCCTCCATCAGGTTCAGGAAATTGGTGTCGACCTCGGCCGGCGTCAGGTTGGAGCCCTTCCCCGGATTACCACCGGTGTCGTTGCGAAAAGTGATCGAGACGGTCATGGGCAAGATTCCTTGTTCCAGGCGTCGTCATCGCGAGGCCCGAAGGGCCGCGGCGATCCATCCGGACGACAGGCGAGGATCACGCCGGGGCGTAGGTGGTCAGCGTCACTTCCAGGAGGTCACCGATCAGTTCGGTCCTGGCGTCGTTGAAGCACGCGCCCACCACCTCGGTCTCGGCCGCAACGACGAAGCTCCCCTCCGCGAGGTCGGGTTCGGTGCTGGGGCCGCACTGGCCGCCGGGGCTGATCCGGTAGCTCACATACTGAAGCGCGTAGGCGCCGCCGCCGGTGGGATCGTCGGGGGACCAGGCGGCCGGGATCCCCTCCCCCCATTCGGCCGCAATTATGTCGACTGGATAGGCGGCTTCCTCGGCCTCGACGATCACGTCGGATGTGCCCAGCGAACCTGCCTCCCCGCTGCCGGGCACCAGCGTCCCATCGGCGATGGCGGCAGCGAGACTTGCTAGGTCCCGGGTAACGTCGTGGAGCGCCGCCGCGAGGTCCGCCGCCCCAGCCTCCTCGGTGCCGAGGACGAGGCGCGCATCGCCCGAATGGCGGCCTGCGGTTCCGGACACACCATCGCCGGCCGCCCGCCTTCGGCCGGCCGCAATGATCGATCGCATGGCCTTCTCCTTCAGGTGAGGTCGATCGAGGCGAACCGCCCGTAAGCGCGCGTAGGCGTTATCGCGATCTCGTGCTCCAGGGCGTCGGTGCCGGTGATGTCGATCATCTCCAGTGCCAGATCGGTCGGCACCAGAGGAAGCTGGAAATGCCCGCCGGCCCGGTTCGCCGTCCCGTCCTCGCCCCAGGACGGCCCGTACCACTCATGGGCCTGGAGGAAGGCGAGCTGGCCCGCGTAGAGGTTCGAGAAGGCCGCCGAGGCGATCCAGTCCGCGTCGCGCATGGCGGTGAACGCCACCAGACCCTGGTCCGGCTGCTGATTGCTGTAGCTCCCATAGGTGATGCCGCGCCCACCGCTTTCCCGGTTGCCGGTGTCGGCGAGAAGGCCGTCCTGCGCGTAGTCGGCCTCGACATAGGCGTTGGCGCTTTCGACCGCTCCGGCTTCGTAACCGAGCCCGACCGAGCAGGCGATCGTCGCCTCCCCGCCCAGGGTGCCGGCGTCGCCGTCGCGGGTGAGGCGCAGGGCGACGACCTTCCCCGTCGCCCGCCCGCCGGGCAGCCGCGGGCTCTCGACGGTCGCCGTCCGGTCGCAGGTGAGCGCGGTGAGCGCCGCCGGCCAGCCATGCACGCGCCAAGTGACCGTGACGACGCGCTGGCTTTCCGCCAGCCGCGCCGCCGCCACCTCGATCGCGTGGTCGATGGCGCTCTTGCCCCGATCGGTGAGGAAGAAGCTCGCGCGCCTGCGATCGCCGATCGCCGACTGGCCGGCCGTCGCTTCCCA